>DTXE01000366.1 GCA_012962595.1 Syntrophaceae bacterium
CTAGTAGGTGAGATGCGGGATTTGGAGACCATATCATTGGCCTTGGAGGCGGCAGCAACAGGGCATTTGGTATTGAGCACCTTGCATACTACAAGTGCTGCCAAGACGGTGGATCGAATTATAGAGGTATTCCCTGCTCACCAACAGCCCCAGATTCGCTCCACTTTAGCAGATGGCATCAGGGGGGTAATTTCCCAGGCCCTGTTTAGAAGGGTTGATAAGCCTGGGAGATGTGTGGCATTAGAGATCATGATTGCTACTCATGCAGTCAGGGCCCTCATTCGTGAGGCCAAAACCTACCAAATACCTTCCATGATCCAGACCGGGAAAAAATATGGTATGCAGTCCTTAGATGATGCCATTATGGATCTTCTAAGTAAAGGCTGGATTAGTCCCGATGAGGCCTATAGCAAATGCGTTGATAAACAAAAGTTTTTGCCCTTCCTCAAAAAGGCACCCACGGACTTTACCGAGGTTTAGGAGGAGGAAATGAGGAAGAAGGAGATTGATTACATCTTGAGGACCATATTAGAAGCGCAGCAGGATGTATCCGATATCAATATCACCGTGGGAAGGCCCCTTCAAGTAGAATCCGCTGGAAAGCTGATTCCTGTATCCTTTAATCCCTCCATCCATAGTTTGACACCTTTCCAGACCGAGATATTTGCCCTTAGTCTTATTAATTCAGATAAACGTCTCACTCACACCTTAGTTCAGGAGGGTTCCTGCGACTTTTCGTATGAGGTGCCAGGTCTAGCCAGATTTAGAGTCAATGTCTTTTCCCAAAGGCATTGTCTTTCCGCAGTGATGAGAAAATTGCCTACCAGTATCCCTACTATCAAGGAACTGAAATTACCAAATGCCTTTGAAAAAATGGCCCAGGAAAAGAATGGGATAATTTTGGTAACCGGGGCTACCGGCAGTGGAAAGTCTACCTCCTTAGCCGCCTTACTTAACGAGATAAACGAAAATCAAGCAGTCCATATAATCACTCTGGAAGACCCAGTGGAGTTTGTCCATCCCCATAAACAGGCCACCTTTAATCAGAGGGAGTTAGGCGCAGACTTTGATACCTTTGCTAATGGGCTTAGAGCAGCCCTGAGACAGGCCCCTAAGGTGATTCTGGTTGGAGAGATGAGGGATAGGGAGACTGTTGAGATAGGCTTGATGGCAGCGGAGACAGGACACCTGGTGCTAAGCACCCTACATACCATAGATGCCGGCCAGACCGTAAATCGCATGGTGGGGATGTTTAATCAGGAAGAGGAAAGACAGGTAAGAATCCGCCTTGCCGATACTGTAAGGTGGATCGTCAGTCAGAGGCTTCTGCCTAAGATTGGCGGTGGAAGAGTGGCAGTATTTGAAGTTCTGGGAAGTAACTTAAGTGTTAAAGAATGTATTATAAATGGAGAATCTGAGGATAAGACATTTTACGGCATTATGGAAGCCAGTGAGGCATTCGGGATGCAGACCTTTGATAAGGACATCCTTGAGGCATACAAGAATGAACTGATTACCGAGGAAGTAGCCCTGGCCTATGCGTCCAAGAGACCTGTGGTACGAAGGGGTATAGACAAAATAAAGAGCGAAAAAGGTGTAAAAACCACAACCATTGAAGGATTGGCCATTGATGAAGGGTACGGTAGGAAGGATGAAGGCTCTCTTTTATAGAAGGGGGAAGTATGGAAACCGATAAAGAAATGAGGGTCGATCTTTTTACAGAGGGAATAAAAAATGCCCTCATCTGTGAGAATGATGAGAAAAACCTGGGGCTAATAACCAATGCCCTGGAATCCCTAGATTACAAAGTCATGGTGGCTACCTCTGCTCAAGATGTAGAGGAAAAATTACAGTTTGTTCACTATGACATCATCATCCTGAATGAAGCATTTGGTGGCGAGACCGGCAAAGATAACGCCATCTTGAGATATTTAAACACCATACCTATGACTATAAGAAGGGATATGTTAGTTGTTTTTGTAGGAAAAGACTTTAGAACCCTGGACCACATGGCGGCCTTTGCCAATAGTGTCAATGTGGTTGTGAATATTGACCATCTCAAAGATATTCAATCTATTCTGAAGACCTCTATTACCCACCATGAGAAATTTTACAAGGTATTCAAAGATTATCTGAAAGAAGCAGGTAGGGCTTAAGGTACATGAGGGTATGCGGGAGTTTTTCTTAGAAAATGCCACATCTGTAATCCCCAGCTTCTCCAACTATACACTCCTGGTAGTGGGTGATTTGATGATTGATGAGTATCTCTGGGGAAGGGTAGATCGAATTTCACCTGAAGCACCGGTACAGGTGGTGGACATCGAGAATCAGACTTATGTCCTTGGGGGAGCAGGCAATGTGGTTAATAATCTTGTTAGTTTGGGGGCCAAGGTTTATGTGACAGGTGTCATTGGCCAGGACATAAATGGTGAACTTTTGCACCATGAATTAAAAAGGCTGGGAGTAACAACGGAGGGCCTATTTTTTGATGCGGCTCGGCGAACCACCAAAAAAACCAGAGTTATGGCACATGGTCAGCAGGTATTAAGGATAGATTGGGAAACCAGGAAAGAGGTTTTGGAGGGTCTAGGGGATAGGATTATAAACTATGTTAGGGACAATGTATCACTATTCGATGTGGTTTTGATTTCGGATTATGCCAAGGGAGTTCTTACAGGTAAGGTATTAAAAGGGGTCATCCATGCCTGCCATAACGGCAAAAAGCCAGTTTTGGCAGGTCCTAAAGGCAATGAATTTAAAAACTACAAAGGGGCCACTATAATCACGGCTAATAAGAAAGAGGCAGCCTTGGCATCAGGAATTCCTATTGAGAATGAGGATGCATTGATCCACATAGGTCAGGGTTTTGTGCATGAGCTGGAGCTTGAGGCAGCCCTTATAACTAGAGGGAAGGAAGGTATGACACTATTTATGAAGGGTAAGCCTCCTGTCCACATCAAAGCACAGGTAAGGGAGGTGTATGATGTTTCTGGTGCGGGTGATACTGTTCTGGCTGTATTAGGACTAGGAATTGCCTCCGGTCTTTCCTTCACTCATGCCTCATATCTGGCTAACTTAGCGGCAGGTATCGTGGTAAGCAAGATAGGCACTGCTACTACATCTAGGGATGAATTGATGGATGCACTAGTCCAAAGGATAGCCTTTACTACCAATAAGGTTAAAAACCTCCAGGAGCTAAAACAGATTGTTGGCTACTTAAAGGCGCAAGGCAAAAGGGTTGTCTTTACCAATGGATGTTTTGATCTTCTACATGTAGGTCATATAAAGCTGCTTAAGGAATCTAAGGCATTGGGGGATATATTGATTGTGGCCTTGGACTCTGATGATTCTGTTAGAAGGCTTAAAGGTAATGGACGCCCCATTATTAATCAATATGAACGTGCTAAAGTTTTGGCAGCCCTGGACTGTGTAGACTACATAACTATCTTCTCTACCGATTCACTTTGCGATTTGCTAAGAGAGCTGAGCCCCGGTGTTTTAACCAAGGGTAGTAATTATAAAAAAGAGGAAGTGATAGGTAGGGAGATAGTAGAGGGGTACGGAGGAGAGGTAGTCTTGATACCGGTAGCTGAAGGTATATCTACTTCTGAGATCATTGGTAATATCGTTAAAAACCAAATATAGCCTAAAGGAATCCTCTTGCCAATAAAGGTCAAGGGGCATTAGATAGAGAGTTTTATGCCCAAGATACTAGTGGTTGATGATGAGTTGAGTATGCGGGAGATGCTTAAAATCCTTCTGAAAAAGGAAGGATATGAGGTAGTAACTGCCTCTGATGGGGAGAAGGCAAGTCAATTATTTAAAAAGGATCATTATGATCTTATTATTGCCGATATCAGGATGCCCAAAATGGATGGGCTTACCTTGTTGCATAGAATAAAAGAACATCATCCCCACATACCGGTGATTATGATTACTGCCTATGCCTCTCCAGATGATGCCATTTTAGCCATGAAAGAAGGGGCATATGACTACATTACCAAACCCTTTAAAGTAGAAGAAATAAAATCGGTAATTAAGGGTGCCTTAGAAGGAAGGCCATTTGTAGATAAGGCATTAGAGAAACAAAAGAGACCCCAAGATGGGTTTGAGGATTTAGTTGGTAAAAGTCCAGCAATGCTGCGGATATATGATATTATCCAAAGAGTTGCCCCTACTAATACCAATATATTAATCTCCGGTGAAAGTGGGACAGGAAAGGAACTGGTGGCCAAGGCCATATGGAAAAATAGCCCTAGGAGAGATAAGCCCTTTGTGACCATAAACTGCAGTGCCATTCCTGAGAACTTACTAGAGTCTGAGCTCTTTGGACATGAAAAAGGGGCCTTTACCGGCGCTATCTCCCAAAAGATGGGCAAATTTGAGCTTGCCCATCAAGGAACTATATTTCTAGACGAAGTAGGCGACATGAGCCCCTCTACCCAGGCAAAGGTGTTAAGGGTATTGGAACAAAAGGAAATTGAGAGGATAGGAAGTAAGAGACCCATAATAGTGGATGTAAGAATAATTGCTGCTACTAATAAGGACTTGGAGCAAGAGGTAATTTCCAAGCGGTTCAGAGAAGACCTTTTTTATCGCTTAAATGTAATTCATATCTATATACCCCCTTTGCGTGAACGAAGGGGGGATATCCCTCTTTTAGTGGAACATTTTCTAAAAAAGTGTTCCCGCAAATTGGGTAAAGATGTGAGAGGGATATCATCTTATGCACTAAGGACCCTGATAGATTATGATTTTCCGGGTAATGTGCGAGAACTTGAGAATATGATAGAAAGGGGGGTGGCCTTAGAGACCTCAAATATTGTCCTTCCCGAAAGTCTAGTTCTTTCTCACTATAAAAGAGAAGGTAAGATACCTAAACCTCCATCAATTCCTCCCCAGGGGATTGACCTAGAAGAGCAAGTGAGCAAATTTGAAAAGGATTTGATTTTTAAGGCCCTGGATATGGCTCGGGGCTCCAGAATGAAGGCAGCCCAGCTACTTAATATCAGCTTTAGATCCCTAAGATACAAATTGAAAAAATATGGGATAAGCTAAATGGCGGAACATCCCAATATGGAGCAAAATAAGAGCCTTAAAAAAAATCTGCAATGGCTGATGGCACTCAGGGTCATTATCACCACATTTCTCCTTGGGGCAACAGCATATATCCAGATAAGAGAAAGGTACTTATATCTATTTCCCTCCTTAGACTATATCTATATTTTTATCAGTTTTACCTATTTTCTCACCATAGTCTATGGTTTCCTGCTATCTAAGATAAAAAATCTAAGGGCCATGGCCTATCAGCAAATATTAGGAGATGTAGTTCTGACTACCATCTTAATCTATATTACTGGGGGGACTGAAAGTATCTTCTCCTTCGTCTATCTATTCTCTGTTATTTCGGCAAGTATGATCCTTTATAGAAGAGGGGGACTGATTGTTGCCTCTATGAGCACTATCCTTTTTGGGTTGCTCTTGAATCTGGAATACTATGGTGTACTCATCCCATTAGGGAGGAAGGGTATAGAATACACTGTCCATGATGCCCATTATTTCTTTTATCTCCTGGGTATGAATATGGCCGCCTTTTATTTAGTAGCCATCTTGAGCTCCCATATCTCACAACGCCTAAAAGAGGTAGAAGCTGAGCTTGAAAGGAAAAAAATAGACTATAGCAAATTAGAGGCCCTTTACAGGGATATTGTGGAGAATGTGGAGAGTGGCCTCATCTCTTTAGATAGGGATGGACATATTGGCTTTTTGAACAAGGCGGGGGAAGATATTCTGGGGTATAGATTTGATGAGCTTTATAAGGAGTCGGTAAGCAAGATATTTCCATGGATTGACCTCAAACGTAAAGGGCAACTTAGAGGAGAGGCCATATTCAAGAAAAAGGATGGAAAGGATATATTTTTGGGTTTTTCCATTTCTCCATCTAGGGATATTGGGGGCAAGGTCATGGTTTTTCAAGATATTACCAAGGTAAAGGAAATGGAAGAACAGGTGATGAGATCAGAAAAATTGGCTGCTATAGGGGAGTTGGCGGCAGGTATTGCCCATGAGATTCGAAATCCCATAGCCTCTATAAGCGGGTCTACCGAAATACTCAAAGAAGAATTGGGAGGGTCTAACCATTTAAAGCCATTGATGGACATCATTCTTAGAGAAGCTGATCGACTGAATAGATTGGTCACCGATTTCTTGCAATTCAGTAAACCAGCTCTGCCTCAAAAGGAGGTTTTCCCCCTAAAGGATCTAATCAATGAGACCCTTTTGAGTTTAAGAGGTAATCCGGACTGGAATCAGGATGTAAAGGTTGAGGTGCAGATTCCCAACTCCCTTTCACTTTATGGAGATTCTGGTCAATTAAGGCAGGTGTTCTTAAATCTTTTTTTAAACGCCGTTCAGGCCATGCCTCATGGAGGGATTCTTCATATTTCGGCCTTAAACAGGGATGGCCTAGTGGAGGTTTCTGTCCAAGACACAGGCCTTGGCATTCCCCAGGAGATTAAGGGTAAGATATTTGATCCCTTCTTTACTACTAAGGAAAATGGCACAGGGCTTGGGCTAACTATAGTACATCAAATTATTAAGAATCACCAAGGGGAAATACAGGTTAAGAGTGAGTTTGCCCGGGGAACTAAAGTAACACTGAGGCTTTTATCCCCTCATTAGGTGACAAAATTTGTTGGATACAGACAAAAAATGTCACCAATGTATGTGCAAAGACAGTATAAACCCTCATGGCCCTCCGGACCACAAAGAATTATGAAAATGGAATATAGGCAGGGATTAAAATTCAAAATCCCAAATTCCAAATCCCAAATTCCAAACAATGTTTGGTATTTGATGCTTGGAATTTGGAATTTAAACAAGAGGAGCTTTTTCACATGAAAGTACTCAGGATTTTGCTAATAATGGTCATTATATGTGGATTAAGTGCCTGTTTTACACTGGGATATTACTACTTTCTATATGCCCCTTATCTCCAGATTAAACATGTGAAAATAGCTGGTTGTAATAAGGTCACCCCACTGGAGATATTAGAAAGGGCTAAAATAAATATACCAACAAATACACTATTGGTTCCCACAGATGCCATAAATGAGAGATTAAGGAAATATCCTTGGGTGGATAAAGTCCGGTTAAAGCGGGTATTTCCTGATAAACTGGAGATTGAGATATGTGAAAGGAGGCCTGTAGCTATAGTTTATTTAGACGCCCCTTATTATATAGATAGGGGAGGAACCATATTTAAGAAAATAGCCCATAACGACCCTACTGATTATCCTATCATTACAGGTATTGACAGATGCAGGTACTCTAAAGATGAAGGAATCCTATTAAGTCATGCCTTGGACTTGATAGAATGGATTGGTTCAGCTAGAGAAGGCCCCATCCAAGTCTCAGAGGTACATATAGATAAAGACCTAGGACTCACCCTTTATACACTACATCCCCGAATCCAGGTGGAGATGGGTCTTGATGGATTCAGGGAAAAATACGGACACTTAAGAAGATTACTTACTTTTATGCAAAAAAATAGTGAGCATGGAAATATTACATGGATTAATCTAAATTGCGGGGAGAAAATTTTTGTAAGGAAAACCCCTGGATGAAAATCAATCGATAGGAGATAAGATTTAATCCTTACAGGGTGAAATGGGTGGTCGAGACCATTTAATTGTAGGTTTGGATATAGGTACTACCAAGATCTGCAGTGTGGTAGGCGAGGTGACCACTAACGGCATAGATATTGTGGGTATAGGCACTCATCCTTCCATAGGCCTAAGAAGAGGTGTAGTTGTAAACATAGAAAGCACCGTGAATTCCATCAAAAAGGCCGTGGCAGAAGCTGAACTTATGGCTGGTTGTGAGATTGTTTCTGTTTACGCAGGTATTGCAGGAGGTCATATAGAAGGTATCAATAGTCATGGGGTAATTGCTATAAAAAGTA
>DTXE01000367.1 GCA_012962595.1 Syntrophaceae bacterium
ACAAATCCATAATCATCGTAAGCTACATCAGCAGGTATCTTTGATTCTAGAGTATTAGGAACCATTCCGGTAGCAAGGACAACCAGGTCAACGTCTATCCTCACCTCTTCACCTTTCAATTGATCTTCAGCCCCCACAGTAATGGCCTTGGTTTCAGGATTCTCTAAAATAGTAGCCACCTTCCCTTTTATAAGGGAAATATTCTCATCACCTCGAACCATATTATAGAAATCCTCAAATCTGGTGCCGTAGGCGCGTATATCTATGTAGAATATATAAACCTTGGAGTTAGGATTCTTTTCTCTCACATATGTGGCCTGTTTTAGAGAGGCCAGACAGCATACACCTGAGCAGTACCATAGATGATTTTCATCCCTGGAACCAGCACACTGAACAAAGGCCACACTCTCTACTTCCTTTCCATCAGAGGGGCGCACTATCTTACCCTTAGTAGGCCCATTAGGTGATGCCAGCCTTTCCATCATCACATTGGTGATGACATTAGGATATTTACCAAATCTATAGTAGTCAATCTTGGAGGCATCGTATGGCCTCCAGCCTGTAGCCCACACGATAGAGCCCACTTTTAAGTTAAAGGTCTTGGGTTGCATATCCAAATCAATGGCATTGTATTTACAGACTTCAGCACACTTCTTACCCTCATCGGTTCCCACGATAGAAGGATCAATCACATACCTCATAGGAAAGGCAAACTCATGAGGAAGATAAGCAGCCTTGACTTTGTCCATGCCATAATTAAATTCATTGGGTATCTCTGTGGTACAAACCTCAGCACAGTCACCACAACAGGTACAATTTTCATTGACATAGCGGGGATTTAGCCTTATGGTTACGTCAAAATCCCCTTCCTTTCCCGATATCTGTTCTACCTCTGCCATGGTAAAGAATCGAATTCTTGGACTTTCCTTGATCCTCCTAAAATTTATCTCAAGCCCGCAGCTAGGAGGACATAACTTGGGAAAATATTGGTGCAGTCGGGCAACTCTGCCACCAAGATAGGGGTTCTTTTCTACCATATAAACTTCATAACCCACTTCAGCAGCCTCAACAGCGGTAGTGAGTCCAGATATCCCCCCTCCCACCACTAAAATACTTCTGTTTCCGCCTTTTTCCCCTGCCATTGTATTCCTCCGTGAATATAATTTTCCCTAAAACTAACTCATCAAAGGTTACTGATTTATAAATAAACCAATCAGGATTGTCAAGCAAAATGTGAATGATTATTCATTTTTGTGGTTTACTGAGATATGCCCACATAAAGAAGGATTTTCGGAGATGGAAAGATGTGTGCCCCTCTATTAAGAGGTTAGATTATCACCTGATTTTGTGTTTTAATTTTAACGGTTCTTCAAGCATCAAGATATATTTCAAGTACTTAAATCCAAACTTCATCAGGGCAATATCCTCAGTCTTTATCCTTTCAACTTCCTGTTGGTCCATATCAAAGAGGTCAAGAAGCCCGCTTTCCAATACATATCTCTTAAATTTGTCTAAATTATAACTTGCTATATACATCATGGCCTGTTTTTTATCGTCAAGGCTATGGCCATGGATATTTCTTCTCAACTGGATTTCCTTCCACTCTTTGTTCATATCATCATAAAGGTCAACTCCCTGGTCAATTCTCCAGGTCTCTATGGTCCACTCCTTATCCTCCTGATAGCCGAGGCAGTTTGGGTCCCTTATGAAGAAGTAGAATTCCTCACCCACTGGCCCTTTTTCTGATGGCCTCCTCATAGTACCTTGACCGATGGGATAATATCGACAGTTAGCAGGCCGGTCTTCATAAATGCTACAGCCCTCAGAGGTAACAAAGGGGCATTTCCCTTCACTGTCATCCATCATCTTGAGCATTGCATAGGGATGTAAGGACTTTTCGTCAATGTGAGTGTAAGTGTATTTCCTAAGGAA
>DTXE01000368.1 GCA_012962595.1 Syntrophaceae bacterium
AAACACGGCCAAAGGGGAGACCTCGGAAGGTTTACAAATAGGATGTGTCCCTATTTATTTACCCCAATTTGAGGACTCAAAAACATTATAGGGATGAGGGAACTCTTTGCTGGATGATTGGTAAATTACCGACCCCTTCCTCCACTTAGCAGCTTCAACTCTTGCCTTTGCCTTTGAAACCTTAAGCTTGAAAGGAATGAGACCTTATCCATCTTCATTTTTTCTTGATAGCACTCTATACAGTAGCACACATGGTCCTTTAAGACAGGTGCCCAGCCTTGTCTTTCTATACCAAGTGAGATGTAAGGTGTTGACTCTTTGCCACAGGAAAGGCAGATGTCTGCATGATAAATACATTTTGCCTGATGAAGGCAACTCACCGCACCATCCTTAAAAATTACCCACATAAATCCCTTGTTTTCTAATTTTTGAAAACGCCTGGCTACGTGGAATGCAGCCCTCTGAGGGCTGTCACCCAAGGGATGGTTAGGTGCCTCATGTGAGTCTTGATTTCGGGTGAGCCATTCCTGTGCCTTTCTGTTACCCTCAAAGAAACCATTTGCTTTCAACCTTGCTCCCACACAATTGAGACACTTCCATACCAACGCCTTATCCCAGTCCGCAAATCCCCCTGCTTTCTGTACCGCACCTAAATAGCTCATCCTCATGGCTATGTTCAGATACCCTTCCTCAAGTAATCTGTTTTCTTTCTGCCAGAAAAGTATTGCCATTCCTCCCATAGCTATCACCACCATTTTACAGGTATTCTTACAATATCTTCAATCTCTATCCAAACATCAGATATTGGTCTTGTCAAGGTAATAACTGGTAACCAAAATTGTTGTCAAAGATTGTCTATTGCTAGAGAAAATGTTTTTTTGTCGATGAAGGGTAGGTTATTTTTAGAAGTGCTTAGATGTAAATAGGGACTGAGGTGGCTATTCCTCCAGATAGGTCTCAGAACTTAAAGTTCATTTGCCAACAGAGAGGGTATAGATGACTAAAGTAAGAAGTAAGATACCGAATCCAAAAAACAGTAAGTTAAAAAGATGAAAGGAATCTCTAAAGGTCTGCACTATAATTTCTTTATTGCAGGCGTAACAGCAGTAAAAGCCAAAAATGTATGTGATCACTAAACCCAATCGATTTTTCCCTGAAAATAGACAAAAAGTGATACCGAGGAGATATATTGAGTCTGTCCGATAACTACATCTTAGCTTCATGCTGGAATTTGAAGTCACAGCGTTT
>DTXE01000369.1 GCA_012962595.1 Syntrophaceae bacterium
ACTTTCATAAGTTGGCCTTTACAGGTTATGCCATGGTCATGGAGTCTCTGTATGAATTTCCTGTGGATTTGGGCTCCATGGTCTATGTGAGATTTCAGAATGAAGAGATAAGAATAAAGAGGGAATTCCATCATATAAGTGATGAATTAAGGCAGTGGTTTATCGAAGAAAGGGATAGAAAGATGCACATGTTAGAGAACGAAACCGACCCAGGTAAACAAGAATGTTATGACATATGTCCATATAAGGAGTTTTGTCCTTAAATGAAAAGGTGGCTCATTGTAGATGGCTATGGACATTATGTGGCCAAGCACAGTGAAAGGATAAGGGTAAAAAAGGAAGGGGCCATCATTGAAGAAATCCCTCTTATTCACTTAGAGGCCATTCATATCTCCTCCAGAGGGGTATCCATCTCAAGTGACGTAATTGAGATCTGTACGGAAAGGGGGATAGATATATTCTTTACCTCAGGAGATGGCCAAATTTATGGTAGACTTGCCAGCCCTACCTTGATAGGCACGGTAAAGACCAGAAGAGAACAACTTATGGCCTTAATGGATTCACGTGGCCTTGAAATTGGGAGGGCAGTAGCTTCAGCAAAATTAGGCAACCAAAGGAATCTTATCCAGTATTTTGCCAGGTATAGGAAGGTTACAGATAAAGGTCTTTATGAACTGATGACAGACAGGGTAAAGGCCATAGATGCCCTTAAAGGTGAACTAATTCAACTTACAGGCTCAGGTGTGGAGGGCCTAAGAGAGAAGATCTTGAATATAGAGGGAAGGGCAGCCCATTTTTACTGGGAGACCATGAAAAGTTTAATCGGTGGGGATTGGGAGGGTAGGGTAGGGAGAGGTGCTAAAGACCCCATAAATTCAGCCCTAAATTACGGATATGGCATTTTATATGGTCAGGTAGAAAAGGCTATAGTAATGGCTGGTCTTGATCCCTTTGCTGGATTTGTCCACACGGATAGGTCGGGAAAACCGAGTTTGGTCCTGGATCTGATCGAGGAATTTAGGCAAATGGCCATTGATAAGGCAGTGTTTTCTATGATCGGTAAAGGGACGAAGATAGTGGTTAGAGAGGATGGCCTTTTGGATGGAGGCACAAGGAAGGGGATTGCGAATAAGGTATTTGAGCGACTGGATAGTGCTGAGAGATACCAAGGGCAAAGGATGAAGCTAAAGACCATCATCATGAGACAGGCCCAGAGGATGGCAAGCTTTATAAGAAAGGATATACCTAATTATAAGCCTTTTGTGGGGAGTTGGTAGAATCTTGAACATTAATTACAAAGACCATAGCGGAATATGATATATGGGGGCTC
>DTXE01000370.1 GCA_012962595.1 Syntrophaceae bacterium
CAATGGATATCTGGTTTGGTAATCCAACCGATGAATATATTTATGAAGAAGCTGGGAATGACATAATCTTGAAAAAGATAAAGATGGCAAGGTAATAGGTGTAGAAAAACTATATGTAACAAAAACCCTTGGTATAGAACAACCTTTACCTGTAGAGATTTTTTCTTGCTTTGAAATCTTTTCAATTTTTTCGAATAAATCAGGGTCTATGGTAACGCTCAATCTTTCCTCATAAATCCTCCTAAATTTAATAGGATTTAAAATATTACAATTTATAATACATTTGACAACTTAATCTCATTGCCTAAGGCTCACGTACTAAGGACTGTGGGTGGATCTAACCCAAGCCTTATCGGGGGCATCAGTAATTAACGAAAGACCAAGGAGATATAGATTATTGTTTAGACATCTACATTTTCAATTGAAAAATTTGAAGAAATCGATACTTGCTGTTGACATTAGGTATTTATAGTGATAAAAGCAGTGAAATTTAAAGACCGAATGCCAGAAATGGATAAGATTAAGATTGTCAGGGTATTTTCTAGGTTGAATGTTGGGGGGCCCGCAATCCATACCATCTTGTTAACGGCCGGTTTAAACGATGGTCGATTCAAATCCATTTTGGTTAAAGGGTCTGAAGAGCCCTATGAAGGTAATATGCTATATCTGGCCAAGGAGAAGGGTGTGAAACCCATAGTTATCCCTGAGATGAGGCGGAGTGTGTCATGGCTAGGTGATGTTAAGGCCTTTTTCAAGATTTACTCCTTAATTAAAGAAAAAAGGCCTCATATAGTTCACACCCATACGGCTATGGCAGGAGCGCTTGGACGAATGGCAGGATTTCTTTACAATATGGACATTGCCTTCAATTCAAATGGCTCAGGAAGTAAGGTCAAAATAGTTCACACCTTCCACGGACATGTCTTACGAGGCTATTTCAATCCTTTAAAAAGTAAGCTATTGGTTTTGATTGAAAGGTTTTTAGCCACATTTACAGACAAAATTATCACGGTCAGTGAGAAGCAAAGAGAAGAGATATTGGGGTTTGGTATTGGGAATGACAATAAGGTGGTTACCATCCCATTAGGTTTGGAGCTAGAGAGGTTTTTAAATAATGGGCTCAAGGGAGAATTAAGGAAAGAATTAAATATCCCCTGGGAAACGAAATTGGTAGGGACCATTGCTAGATTGGAGCCTATCAAGAATCATAAGATGTTTATCGACGCCGCCGCTGAATTAAAGGTTAAAAGTGAGAGGTTAAAGGTTAAATTTTTGATTGTGGGTGACGGAATATTAAGAAAAGACTTAGAAAATTATGTCAAAAGCAAGAAATTAGAAAGAGATATAATCTTTCTAGGATTCCGAAGGGATTTAGAGAGAATCTATGCAGATCTGGATATAGTGGCTTTGACCTCTTTAAACGAAGGTTCTCCCGTAGCATTAATTGAAGCTATGGCATCTGGGAAAGCTATAGTGGCAACTGATGTTGGAGGATTGAGGGATTTGTTTAGCTCAAAGCTCAAAGCCCAAAGCTCAAAGCCTGGGTTAACATATTATGATCAGGGGATTTTGGTAAAACCAGGTGATGCAGTGAGCTTTTCATATGCCCTGAGAGAACTGTTAGGAAATGATGGATTGAGGAAGAAGATGGGAGAAATGGGAAGAGAGGTTGTTTATCCTAAATATGATATTTCTCAGTTGACAAGAAACATGAAAGAATTGTATGAAGGAATGCTTAGCAATAGAGGAGCTTGTAGGTTGTAGATAGACACGCTTGAGTAATGGAAGTGAAGCGATACATCAAAGCCTATATGAGGCGTCTCAAAATATATATGGGAGTTTTATTGGGGGAATATAATGAAGGTTCTCATAACAGGCGGAGCAGGTTTTATTGGCTCTCATCTGGCTGAAGCTTACCTGGAACAAGGAGATAGCGTTTGCATCATTGATAATCTATCTACAGGAAGCATGGAAAATATCGAGCATCTCAAAAAAAGGCCTGGGTTTAAGTATATTATCGACACCATCATGAATGAGTCTCTCATGAATAAGCTGGTCGATGCCGCAGATGTCATTTTCCATCTTGCTGCAGCAGTGGGTGTGAGACTTATAGTGGAGAAGCCGGTAAAAACTATTGAAACAAATATTAGGGGGACCGAGCTGATTCTAAAGCTGGCCAGCAAGGCCAGGAAAACCGTGATGATTTCTTCCACATCAGAGGTTTATGGTAAGCATAATGGACACAGGTTTTCTGAAAATGATGACCTTGTCCTTGGTCCAACCTTTAAGGCAAGATGGAGCTATGCCGCATCCAAGATCGTTGATGAATCCCTTGCCTTAGCTTACTGGAAAGAGACAAGGCTGCCTGTGATAATCATCCGGCTTTTTAATACAGTAGGGCCACGCCAGACAGGACGGTATGGTATGGTGATTCCCCGTTTTATTCACCAGGCCCTTACAGGTGAACCTATTACCGTCTATGGAGATGGAAAGCAGACACGGACATTTACCCACGTTAAAGATGCCATCTGGGCTATGATGAGACTTGTGGAGCGCCAAGAAGCGGTGGGTGAGATCTTCAATATAGGAGGAGATGGTGAGATTTCTATAGAAACTTTGGCCCAACTAATCAAGGAAGTCCTCAATAGTCCCTCAGAGATTGTACATATCCCTTATGAGCAGGCCTACGAACATGGTTTTGAAGATATGATGAGACGGTCTCCAGATATCACCAAAATTCAGAACCTTATTGGTTACAATCCTAGATTTACGCTGCACGATATCATCACCGATGTAGCAGAATACCAAAGACATAGGGTCTTGTTAGATTATTCCTCCTTGTCTAGGCATGAAGCCCTTCAGATATGAAAGCACTTAATTCTGTCTATTCTCCGGTTGATAAATTTCAGGCCGAAATTTTTCGAGAGTACCCTCTAAAGAGGGCCTTGGATTTTCTTCTTACTACCGTAGCCCTGGTTGTTACCTTACCCCTTTGGCTTATTTTCCTTATTGCTGTGAAGGCAGAAGATGGAGGCCCCATATTTTATAGACAGGAGAGATGGGGGAAGGATAAAAAGCCTATAAGGGTGTATAAATTTAGAACCATGGTGGTAAATGCAGATAAAGAGTATGGTTCTCTTCAGGCCGCAGAGAATGACCCAAGAATCACACGGATTGGAAAATTCCTCAGGGCTACCAGCCTGGATGAAATGCCCCAGCTCCTTAACATCTGGAAGGGTGAGATGAGTTGGGTGGGCCCCAGGGCCTTACCCATTAATGAGATCCAAATTAACGAGAAGGACGGAGACCTTCCGGATGAGGCCATACCCGGTTTTGATTTGCGGATGAAGGTAAGACCAGGGCTTACAGGTATTGCCCAGGTTTATGCCCCTAGGGATGTACCCCGCAGACATAAATTTAAATATGACCTTATCTACATAAGAAACCAGAGCTTCTGGCTTGACTTAAAACTTATCTTGGCATCACTCTGGATAACCCTATGCGGTAAGTGGGAGTCAAGGAACAAGAAGCGCTAATTTCTCCCTTTTCCTTCCCACCGGTATAGGCAATTCCCTTGCCTTCTTGGTTTTTAAATGATAAATCAAAAATGCTTTGTACTTCATTACCTGGTAGGTATTTTGACCCTTAAGTATGCGTTTCTCAATGTTGTCTATTATTCCCTTTGAAAGGAGGATTTTTATGGATGAAGAAAGGATGTTCAACTGGACGTTAGAGCAAAAGGAACTAGAAAGTAAAAGATTGATAGGAGAGGCTGTGGAGAGATATGGGAATAAAATTGCCACGGCCACATCCTTTGGAAAGGATTCTACGGTAGTCCTTCACTTAATAAAAGAGGTCTTTGGTGGAAAGATACCAATCCCAGTACTTAATATTGATACCTCGGTTGAATTCAAGGAAATTTACGCCTTTAGAGACAGAATGGCCAGAGAGTGGGATTTAGATTTAAAGATAGTAAGAAATGATGAGGCATTGAAGACCATAAACATAGCTGAGGACAAGGAGCAATGCTGCCAGGCCTTAAAGACAGATGCACTTAACATGGCCATAAGACAAAATGGGTGGAATGCCCTTATAACAGCCATTAGGTGGGATGAGCAGGAAGCGAGGATCAATGAGACCTACTTTTCACAAAGAGAAAACCCATCCTATACTAGAATAAACCCCATTCTGCATTTTCGGGAGGTTGACATATGGGAATATATTAAAAAATACCATGTCCCTTATTGTGAGCTCTATAAGAGAGGCTATAGGAGCCTAGGCTGTGAGCCCTGCACCAGGATCTCTGGCCTTGAAGGACCAGAAAGAGGTGGCAGATCCCAGGACAAAGAGGAGATAATGAGGAGACTGAGAGATTTGGGGTATTTCTAATGGGACTTTTTCATAGATTCAGAAAGGCCATATCCCGAGTAGTTATCATGGGACTTGATGGCACACCCTATTCGCTACTCCAAGATTTGATCAAAAAAGGGGAAATGCCAAATCTGACAGGTATTATTTCTCAAGGCTACTTTGGCCCCATGAAGGTTAGTCTTCCGGAGGTATCCTCTGTTTCCTGGTCATCGTTTATGACTGGTACCAATTCTGGAGAACATGGCATCTATGGGTTTATGGATGTAAGACCGGGTACTTATGAGCTTTATTTTCCCAATTTTAGGGATCTAAAGGTCCCCACATTATTTGATGAATTAGGAGGCCAGAATAAAAAGTCCATTGTCATTAACCTTCCTTCCACCTATCCAGCCAGGGAGATACCGGGAATCCTCATTTCTGGATTTGTGGCCATTGATCTAAAAAAGGCGGTTTATCCACCCTCCCTTTTGCCTAGATTAGAGGAATTAGACTATCGGATTGATGTAGATGTTTCCAAGGCCAGGGATGATCCCGATTTCCTTATCAAGGATTTGCACTCCACTTTGGAGGCAAGGGAAAGGATAGCCCACGATCTCTGGAAGGACTATGACTGGGACCTCTTCATGTTGGTTATAACCGGGACTGATCGCCTCCACCATTTCCTTTTTGATGCCTATGAGGATGAAAATCACCCCTATCATCAGGCCTTCCTGGAATATTATCAAAAGGTGGATAAGGTAATCGCCCATTTTCACCATCTTACTTCAAACCTCAAGTCTCCCATTTCCCACTTCCTCTTACTCTCTGATCATGGTTTTACTAAGATTAAGAGCGAAGTATATCTGAACCGATGGCTTGTGGAAAATGATTATTTGAGGTTTAAAAAAGAGAAACCTGAGTCATTGGCTGACATTGATAAGGGAAGTAAGGCATTTGCTTTGGATCCATCCAGGATTTATATAAACCTAAAGAATAAATACCCTCAAGGTGAGGTAACCCAAGGAGATTATCATAGAGTTCGTCAAGAATTGAAGGAATCTCTTCTTGATCTAAAATTAGACGGCCAGCCGGTATTGCAGGATATCTTTTTTAAAGAAGATTTATATAGTGGCCCTTATTTGGATATGGGTCCAGATCTGATACTCCTTCCCTATGCTGGTTTTGATTTAAAGGGCTCAGTCCAGAAGGAGGCCATCTTTGGCCGGAGTAAATTGCAGGGGATGCACACCTATGATGATGCCTTTTTCTTTAGTGATAGAGGGGCAAGGTGCGAGAGTATTTTTGAAGTCAAAGGGCTTATAAAGCAATTTGTATGAATTGAGCATTTTGGGGAGTAACCCTTTAAGGCCTATGAAAATTCTAGTAACCGGTGGGGCTGGATTTATTGGTTCAAATGTGGTGGATAGCTACATAAAGAGAGGTCATACGGTAGTGGTAGTGGATAACCTTCTTACAGGTAGGAAAGAAAACGTACATCCCAAGGCAAAATTTTATCCCATGAATATTGGTTCTCCAGAGCTTAAGGAGATATTTAAGAGAGAAAGGCCAGAGGTGGTAAATCACCATGCTGCGCAAGTTTCTGTTCCGGACTCGGTAAAAAATCCCTTGTTTGATGCGGAAGTTAATATCCTGGGACTTATAAATGTCTTGCAATGCTGCATAACCCATAGAGTCCGAAAGATAATCTTTGCCTCCACAGGAGGTGCCATCTATGGGGAGCCCGAGGAATATCCTACATCCGAAAGTTATGTCCCAATACCCCTATCTCCCTACGCCATTACCAAGTTGGCCTCAGAGCACTATCTCTCTTTTTATAGGCATGAATATGGTATTGATTTCACGGTGTTAAGATACGCCAATATCTATGGACCCCGGCAGGTACCTCAGGGAGAAGCCGGTGTGGTAGCCATCTTTACAGAAAACCTCCTTAAAGGAAAACCTTCCTATCTTTATTGCTACCAAGATGAACCTGAAGGGATGGTCAGGGATTACTGCTATGTGGGAGATGTGGTGTGGGCCAATCTTCTGGTCCTAGAGAGGGGTTCTGGGGAGATTTTTAATATCGGTACAGGGGTGGGTACAAAGACCCTTGAGGTTTATCAGAAACTTTATGAGATTTTGGGTGGCCCTTCAGAATTAAAGGATCCAATCCCAAAGCCAGCAAGAAAGGGTGACTTGAAGAGGAGCTGTCTCAATATAGAAAAGGCCAAGAAGACATTTATCTTCGCTGGGATGCGTTACCAGCATAATTACAGCTGGATCTGTTCTTGGGAAATGAATGCATTCGCAACTTTTACTCGTACAATGGCGCTCATGTCCGTTCTTTTTGCTTTCCGTTAGTGAACCGCAGCGCCCGCAATAAAGGTGGGTCCTGTTCCAATAGGCCAGAGCCCTCGCATAAGCGAGATAACCAGCTTCCTCCGGTTCAATTGAAGTGGCAATGCTGCGCAGA
>DTXE01000371.1 GCA_012962595.1 Syntrophaceae bacterium
GGTATTTGATGCTTGGGATTTGGAATTTAAATAAGAGGAGTTATTTTCACATGAATATTATGAAAGAGGCTATCCTGATAGTGGAAATAGGGGAGACAATGGACTATCTAAACCACTACTTAGGCAATCAGCTACCTCCATTCATCGAAGCAAGTTCACCCACCCTTGTGCGTTACCTAGACAAGGTATTCAAGAAGAAGGACTCAAAGGGTAGGCCTGTGATTGCTTTCTACCAACTTCTCCATGCTATCTGTGAAAGTGATTCCATTCGTGAAATATCTATACCGGTGGAAGGTAATGAGGGCCAAATGGCGGAAGCAGTAAAGATGGTGGCCGATTCCAAGAAAATAGTAGAAGGAATCGGTGGACTCGCTTATACCTCAATTACAAATGAAAGGCAGATTTATGGCTTGTTAAAAGTGGGCCTTCCTCATATAAAGATTGGTGGAAGATACTACTTTTGGACCAATTCAGTTACGGCTTGGTATCTACGATACAAGGACAAAAATCTACCATCTCAGCTTGATAGTGGTGTGTATATATTTCGCCCATTCTTATAATGTCCACCTCTTGCCGTTAGTTCTTATGCATGCTATATGTTATTCAGCTCTAACATCTATTAGACAGAAGAGATAAAGGAGGAAAAAATTGGCTACCAAGAAAATCGGTAAAAACGTGGGCATTTTCTATTTGGGCCATTCTGCCTTTAAACTGATATCCCCTCATGGCAAAGTGGTACTAATAGACCCTTGGGTAGAAAATCCTTTACTGCACACATCTATTAAGGACTTAGGAAAGGTAGATTTGATTTTAATTACCCATGGCCATGGGGATCATATAGGAAATGCCCTTAGCATTGCCAGGGAGACACAAGCCACCATTGTAGGCATTCATGAAATCTCCCAATATCTTGTGGCTAAAGGACATAGTAAGGTAATTGGCATGAATAAGGGAGGAACTTTAGAGGCTGAAGGTCTCAAGATTACCATGACCCATGCTGTCCATAGTTCAACCATTTCGGAAAACGGCCAGATGATTCCTGCTGGGGAGGCGGCAGGATTCATAATTGAATTTGAAAACGGTTTTAGGATATATCATGCTGGCGATACCGCAGTTTTCAAGGATATGGAAATCATTCGGGATATTTATGGGCCAGAATTGGTAATTTTGCCCATTGGTGACCATTATGTCATGAGTTCTAAAGAGGCCGCATACGCCTGCAAGTTACTGCGCCCCAAGTTTGTTATACCCATGCATTATGAGACATTTCCAATACTCACAGGCACTCCACAAAAATTCCAACATTTGGTTAAAGACATATCTGACCTAGAGGTCATGGTATTAGCTCCAGGTGAGGGTGTGGAGTAATAATCCTCAAAACCCATCCACATAAAGGATATCCTCTAATCTTCGCTTAGGCACATGATGGACTCCGGATTCATCACGCCAGTATTTAATGGTATCTGTCATCTCTTCCATAACCGGATATTCATCAGGTAAACCCAGGGCTATAACCAGGGCAATTTTTAAATGCCCAGGAATGTGGAGTAAATTTCTTAATCGCTGTTTATCTATAGAACCGATCAAACAACTGCCGATGCCCTCATTCCATGCCACCAAAACAATATTTTCTACTGCCGTCCCCACATCTATTTCGTAACCCTTCTTACCTATCTTAGTGTCTACCAAGACCACTATGTAGGCCACCGGTCTTTGTCCTTCGGGTGGATTCCCTTTGGGGGCTATATAGGCTGCCCATTTCAAGGTAGTGAAAACCTCTTTTACCAGTTCCTTCTTTTTTACAATGATATATTTTAACGGTTGCAGGTTAGCAGCAGATGGTGCTACCCGTGCAGCATTAACCAATTTCTTAAGGGTATCCATTGGTATAGATTTCTGCTTGAAGCGCCGAACAGAGCGTCTTTTAAGAACAATATCATACACATCCATAAAGAATCCCCCTTAAATTCTTCATTCCTTTTAGGTAGACTTAGATTATGCAAAAACCATGGGATAGCCTGAAACATTCATGACCTTCAGTCACAAAGAAATATGAAAATGCAATACAGGCAGGGATTAAAATCCCAAATCCCAAATCCCAAACAATACCAAATATCAAAACCCAAATGACCAAACATACCTGGAAAAGTTATTGGATTTTGGATA
>DTXE01000372.1 GCA_012962595.1 Syntrophaceae bacterium
CAGGTAAATACCTTCTTTCATAAAAACAGTCTCGCCATTCCAGTAATTCATACCAAATATATGCACCTCATGCCCTTTTCAAGCAGAAACGCCTCATCTTCTTATTGGATGGCCTTGACCAGGTAGAGGACAGGTCTAACATCCCAAGGCTGCTGGATAGATACGGCATCCTCTCCTCCCATAGTGTCATCTTGGCAGGTAGACCCTATATCTATTCCAGTCTGCAGAATGAACTATCCCACTACCAGTACCTGACCCTAGAAACCTTTTCCACTTAATCAAGAGATATTTAAAAATGTTTTTACTAAACTTTCCTATGTCCTCCTGGACAAAGGTTACGCAGGCCGCTTCCCCTGGGCAATAGTTGATTCCTTAATGTCAGAGTTAAGGATTACCTGGGGAGATTTTGTCAGGTTTACCCATCTGGGTATAGTCTCGGAGGTTGTGGAGGGCTCTCCCCTGCCGGGCAGTGATCTTGAATTCCGTCACCAATCCTTCCAGGAATATCTTGCCTCCCTAGAACTGAAGAAACGTCTTCTTACTCAAGGTGAAATCAATAAGGAGGTGCTTATAACCCATCTGGAATATAACAGATGGGATGAAGTCCTCTTCTTCCTAATAGGTTCTCTCGATGAAAGCTATGCAAAGACCACAATATCATTCATATCTGGTTACGACCTTTTCCTTGCAGGCAGATGTATAGCCTATTATAAGGGCAATAAGGATGAAGACTTCAGGGAGATCATAGATGGACTATTTAAACAAATTCATCTCCCCGATGCCCAGGAGACCCTGGCAAAAATCGGTACCGAGGGCATTGTGACCAGACTCATCGATTTACTTCAAGTTAGAGATGTCCGCATGGAGGCAGCTTATGCCCTGGGTAAGATAGGCTCAGAAAGGGCCATTGACCACCTCATACCACTGCTTAAGGATGAATTTGTCCGCTGGGCGGCAGCTGATGCCCTGGGTAAGATATCTAAGAAATTCAAAGAGGACGATTTGTTCAGCCTTGTGGATAGGTTGCATAAGGGGGGAGATGATGAGGCTATAGACGAAATAAAAAAGGTCCAGAAGAGGCGCTTTCTAAAGGTGCTCTATCCTGAGGTTTCAAAAAATGTGGCTCCATAGGCTTCAGACTTTGAAGAGCAAGTCAGGAAAGATGCTGTACTGGTGCGTTTTCCAGCTACCTTAGATCTCCCAATTGGTATTGAACGATGCTCATGAATGCCATGGCTGCTGTCTCTGCCCTTAGAAGCCTATCTCCCATTTTAACGGGTATAAATTTATGCATACTCGCCTTTCTAACTTCCTCTTCTGTAAATCCTCCTTCAGGGCCGATTAAGGCAAATATTTTCTTTGTATCACTGTGTGATTTTAGAACATCCGGGAGTCTATCTCTCGCAGCATTTTCCCACAAAATTATCTTTAAACATGATGCCTCAGGCCTTTTTAAGATCTGATCAAAATGGATAATGTTTTCGATGTGAGGAGGAACCGCTCTCCCACACTGTTTTAGTGACTCTAAGGCAATACTTCGCCACCGTTCAATCTTTTTAGCCCTTTTGTCTTCTTTCCACATAGGTATGGTTCGGGAGGAAATAAAAGGGATAATGGCGGTTATTCCCAATTCTGTGGCCTTTTGGATAACCCAATCCATCTTCTTGTACTTGATGATACCCTGCCCTATGGTGACCTTTAAGGGAGATTCGGTAATGGGGTGTAATTTTTCCTCAATCTGAACCCTTACACAATCCTGTAATGTCTCCCTAATAGTAGCCCTATACTGGGAACCTGTACCATCAAACAGGATTATGGAATCACCTGCTTTGAGGTGAAGGACCGTCCTGATATGCCTGGCTTGAATCCCTCTTATGGTGGGGTAAGGAGAGGCAACTTCTGTATTTTCTATATAAAATCTTCTCAAATCTCGTGGATAGGACCTTACATTAATGCCTTCTCACTCTGTTTTATAACCCTACTTAATTCCTCCTGCAGACTTGGGGGTAGTCCCTCAATCCTGACATCCAGAAAACCTCTGACGATAGTGGAGGTAGCCTCTTCTTCACTTAAACCCCGAGCCATAAGGTACTCTACCTCCTCTTGGGCTATCTTGCCCACCGCTGCCTCATGAGACATATCCACTCCTCCTACCTTCCCTTCAAGTTCGGGTACAGCATGTATACCCCCTTTTTCTGAAAGAAGTAGTCCCATACATTCTAGATGGGCCTTTATTCCAGGAACCTCACCTATGAGGTGTCCTCTGGCCATGATCTTGCCACCGGTGGAGATGGCTCGGGTGATTATCTCTGATCGTGTTTGGGGGGCCTGTAAAAATACTCTGGCACCGGTATCCAAATCTGAACCCGGGGTAGCCAGCAGAATGGAGTGAAATCGGGCAATGGCCCCTTGACCCACAAGCCTGGTAACAGGATACAACTGAAGAGATCGAACCGGGTGCAAACATGCAAAATTGGAAAGAAATATACCTTCCTCCTCAACTATGGCGGCAGAACGAGGCCGAACCATTACATCCCGGCCCCAGTTATGTATCATGGTAAAAGTGAGTTTTGCCCCCTTCTTTATGTAAAATTCAGAAATTCCTATGTGTAGGCCAGATAACACATAAGGGGCTGTAGCACATCCTGTGATGATGTGGAGTTCAGAGCCCTCTTCTGCAATGATGATATTATGAACATTTTGGGATAGGTTTTCCACCCCCATATACAAACAGGCCTGTATAGGAGAAAGGGATTTAGCGAAGGCGTAAGACCTTATGAAATAACCATCATTGAGGGATAATTCTGCTTGTGCAGTGTATTTATCAGCGTCTACTGACACTGCCTTCCACCAGTACTCTTCCAGCCACTGGTATCGATCCAAGGCCTCCTTCATGCTGAGAACCTCTAGTCCATCCTGTTTTGTTCTGCAGTGAATTACAGACTGATCTTTCAACAGGAAGGTTCCAGACCTCTGATCTTGAGATATATCTATTCCCACCGCTGTAAGTTTATCACTCTCTTCAGGCCCAAAGCTACCTAGTTTTTCCTCATAGGGGTGAGGTGTAGCATTCTTTTTATATTGGGAAAGGTCTATATCCGGTCCATAAGTTCCTTTCTTATCCTTAGCACTTTCCGCTGCCTCTTTTATTTCATGAATTCTGCTATGCATTCTGCGCATTCCTCATATCCTTTCTCTTGAATATGTTTAAAGAGTTCTCTGGCATTTCCCCGACAATGCACCCTACCATTCCACATAAGGGCTCCCTTGTCGGCCTCCAGGTAATTGAGTATAAAACCCTGATGGCTAATAATTAACCCAGACTTGGCCCTTTTCCGCCTGATATGTTTTTGTAGTAAGTTTCTAATAGCCTCCCCAATAACCTGAAGGTTTTCTAAGTCAACACCAGACTCTGGCTCGTCCAGAAGGGTCAATTCAGGGTCTTGGGCGATGAGTTGGAGTAGCTCCGATTTTTTTAACTCACCTCCTGAAAACCCCAGATTGATATCCCTGTCTAAAAAGTCCTGAAACTGGAATCTCTCAGCCAAATCATCAGCAGAGATCCGGCCCCGCCCACAGATATTTATAATGTCTCTGGTCTTGATTCCCCTTATGGTAGGAGGACGCTGAAAGGAAAGGCCAATGCCCCTTTTGGCCCGCTCATAGGGTGGTAAGTGGGTGATGTCCTCACCTTTGAAAAAGATTCTTCCCTCCGTAATATGATAGCTGGAGAAGCCCATAATGGTCATAAGCAAGGTAGTCTTCCCCGATCCATTCTTTCCAAATAATATATGGGTTTCTCCTGGAGCAATGTCTAGATTAACCCCTTTCAATACCTGTTTTCCTGCCACCTCTACCCACAAATTCTCCACTCTTAACATTACATCCTCCATCTTTTAATTCTATGTCTCTGATGGCTAGCTAATGGGTACCGATATATCCGGACCCAGTGGTTTACCTTCAATTTGCCTTCTAATAAACTTCTCTATAATCTGGTCATCAGTGGTTTTTAAAATGGCCTTTAGATTCTTTAGTGGAATTTCAGCTCTGGCCATAGCCTTATGTCCACCCGCCGGCCCTAAATGTGCAAATGCCGCATCAGCCAACTTGCCAGCATCTTTTCGATATCCATCGTTCCGAAGCACAACTATTAATTTCCCATTATGGATTCCAGATACAATACTCCAAGAGATATCATGTATTCGCATGAAGAAGTCAGCAATAAGGACACACATATCGGGGCTAGTGACTTTACCCAAATGGGCATAAATCCTTTTCCTATTCTTTATCTTCATCTGGCTTAGGGCTAGTTTGTAATAAGAAATTGAATCCAAAGTCATTTCTGAAAGCTCTATTTTTCTCACAAGATTCTTGTTGGCGTAGCTAAAAAGATACCGAAATGCCTTAACGTCTTCTTCTGAAGTCTCCCTTTCAAAGTTATGGGTGTCAACTTTAATAGCATAGAACAGCGCACTAGCCAAGGTGGATGACGGCCTTATTTTAGCAGCCCGGAGATATTCAGTCATAAGTGAAGAATTGGCTCCATATTCAGGATGAATGTCGATAAAAGGGGCTTCTAAGCCCTCATTCACAGGGTGGTGGTCTATTATTACATCATATTGAAATCTGGAGAAAATTTCGTGATGAGAAGGTTGAGAATCTACTATGGCCATTTTAGTAAACTGAGAAGAATCTATATTTTTGAATTTAGAAAGAGGAATCTTAAGCAATCGCACCAGGGCTAAATTGTCAGGTCGTTTTATCTCATTTATATAAACTATGGCTGAGGACTGAATTCTCCTCCATAATAGCCTTCTTAAGGTAAGTGCACTAGCAATAGAATCGGGATCGGCATTAATAATGATAAGAACCTTATCTCCATATGAAAATATATTCCACAGTTTCCTCAACCTTTCAGAAATAGGCATGGATTTAGGAAACGGAGCCGACCTTTTTACAACCTCATTCTGAATTGCAGAAATAAGAAAATCCTCCTACCTTAACCAAAAGGGTTTGAAAACTTACTTTATTATGGGGTATTATAAAGGTTGATTACCAAATTTTTCAAGCGTTTTTTGACATTAAGCGATTTCCTATGCTTGTGCTCAAGGTGAAACCCTCATGACCTTCGGTCACAAACAAATATGAAAATGCAATACAGGCAGGGATTAAAATTCAAAATACCAAA
>DTXE01000373.1 GCA_012962595.1 Syntrophaceae bacterium
ACCTTATTCTTTCTTCTATCTTTGGTGCAATTCTGTTTATCATGCCTTTAAATAACTTACCAACTCACCTCATGGAGAAACTGCAGGAATCCACAATCCAGTAATTTCTGGCAAACCAAACCTAATATTCATATTCTGAATTGCTTGTCCAGAGGCACCTTTTACCAGATTGTCTATTGCAGACATAACAACAACTCTGTTACTGTCCTTTTCAATCTCAAATCCAATATCACAGAATTTGGGAAAATCTCTCTACTTGCGTCATAAAAGGTCCAAAAATTCTTCTACTGTTAGACCTGCCTCCTTTATTATAGCTCTTAATGTTCCCTTCGCTATCTCTGTATGGTCTGGAACTGTTAACGGCTTTCGATAAGGATGTCTCAGATGCACATGCCTCCCCCTCTGGTCTCGAACATAATAGCCAATCTTAGATAGAGCCTTGATAACATCCTTGCCAGAAACCACAGGCAGTTTTATATTCATATATGCACCGCCACAAAACTCTCCTTTATGCCTTCTTGGTGTTCAATTGGAACGCCATCTTCTGCTAATGCACTGAGATGCAATTCGATTGCTTCAGCTATGTTTTTCTTTGCCTCTTCTTCAGTTTTACCCTGTGAGATACAGCCAGGGAGAGCTGGCACTGTGACTACATACCAACCATCTTCATCCCGTTCTATTTTTATTTTGAATTTCATTTCTAAAACCACCTCTTCTTAATGGATATGTTTTCAATATTTAAAAGGCTTTCCATAAAAACTTTTTACACTCATACATTCTACTCACTTGCTAAACTCTTTAAATATGCTTCAAGGTCTCGAACATCTTTAAATACCATACCCTTATCTTTTTCAGCCTCCTCTACGCTTTTTACAAAGTCTTCTCTAAACATATCTTCAGGAGGATAAAACTGTTCTTCAAGAGCATTAATAATACTTCTGACTATACTATACCTTATTCTTTCTTCTATCTTTGGTGCAATTCTGTTTATCATGCCTTTAAATAACTTACCAACTCACCTCATGGAGAAACTGCAGGAATCCACAATCC
>DTXE01000374.1 GCA_012962595.1 Syntrophaceae bacterium
TAAGCCGGACATTTCAGAACATAAGGCTTTTTCCTCAGATAACTGTTTTAGACAACATAATGCTGGCAACAAAGTATGATAAAGGAGAAGGCCTATTTGCGGCACTGCTTCGGACAGGATCTATGAGACGGGAGGAGGTGGAAAACAGAGAAAAGGCACTAAGCCATCTGAAACTTGCCAACTTGCTGGACAAGAAAGACGATTTAGCCGAAACTCTATCACATGGTCAGAGAAAGCTCCTTGAGCTGGCTAGGGCCTTAGCCACTGGGGCAGAACTCCTTTTATTGGATGAGCCCACTTCAGGCCTATTTTCGAGCATGAAGATAGAAATGCTTCAGGTTTTACAAAAACTAAAAGACGAAGGGAAAACCATCCTGTTTATTGAACATGATATGAAGACTGTAATGGGTATTTCTGATAGAATTATAGTATTAAACTATGGTCAAAAGATCGCCGAAGGGACACCTGATGACATAATGAGGGATGAAAAGGTAATCGAGGCATATTTGGGGAGAAAGAAAGTTGCTTCTTGAGGTAAGGAACCTAACAGTGTACTACGGCACAGTACAGGCATTAAATAATATTTCCCTTTCTGTCAATGAGGGTGAGATTGTAGCAATGATTGGGCCTAATGGGTCGGGAAAATCTACAGCCCTGAACACCATATGTGGAACATTGAAAGCTATGGGAGGGGTGATAAGAACTGGCAAAATAGTTTTTATGGAACAGACCATTAATGGCATACCTCCTCATTATTTGGTCAAAAAGGGGCTCTGCATTGTACCGGAAGAGAGAAGAGTCTTTCCGACTATGACCGTCTTGGAAAATTTAGAGATGGGCGGGTATATCCTACATGATAAAAGAACCATAAAAAACACCATGGAGAAGGTATTCCAGCTTTTTCCTGTCCTAAAAGAGAGACGAAAACAGAGGGCTGGAACGTTATCAAGTGGCGAACAACAGATGCTTGCCATCGGCAGGGCATTGATGCTTCAGCCAAAACTGCTGCTTTTGGATGAACCTTCTTTAGGACTTTCTCCTAACTATGTAGAGGCTGTATTTGAGAAGATAAAGGAAATCAATAAGAATGGAACCAGTATTCTATTAGTAGAGCAAAATGCCAGGATGGCACTGGAGTATGCTGATCGAGGCTATGTATTCAAAATTGGTGAAATTGCCTTGGAGGATACAGGAAAAAACCTGCTTGGAAACGAAGAGGTCAGGAGGGCGTTTTTGGGCAAGGATTAGCCGGACCTAATCTCCAGCTTCAGTCTCTGCTATCCTTGCACTCAACCACTCTATGGCCTGTTCTCTGGTGGTAACTATTCCCTCCATGTAGGCCTCTTCCACCTCCCTAAGGAGCTTGCCGAAAACAGGACCTGGTGTGAGATGAAATTGCTCAATAAGATCCCTTCCGGTTATCAGTCTGGGCCGCATGGTTATAGGCTCGAATTTTTCCTTAAAATAGGTATAAATGGCATCAAAAAGCTCTGCCAGTCTTACCTCGGCATCCGCTGGCTTTAAAGGACCTTTACCGGCCAGGCTATCGGCCATAGTCACCACAAATACACCAATTAAATCCCCCTCTGCCTGCCGGATAAAGCGTCTTATACCTTTAGGTGTAAGTGTACCCTGCATGAAGGGTCTCATGATATGAAGAGGCCTCATATGAAGAAGGATGATTTTCTGGATAAAACGTGCATCCGCCTTACTCAATTTTAGTCTCTGAGCCATATTCAAAAAGATTTGACTTCCAATTTGCTCATGATAATAAAATGTGATCTTCCCCCGAGAATCTATCTCCCTTACCTTGGCCTTCCCCAGATCATGAAAGAGGGCAGCCCACTTAAGCAAAGCCCTTGTCTTTTGTGAGCGTAAATAGGAGGCAATGGAGTCTATGTGACTCCTAAAATACCTTTGGGGCCCATTTATGACCTCTTCCAAACATTTTAGAGTCAAGAGGGAGTGGTCATATACATCCAGGTGATGCGAACCATTCTGAATGACACCTTTCATATCCTGGATTTCTGGGAGGATATAAGTCACCAAGCCTACCTTGACCATATCTTCAACCCATGGATAACACATATTTGCAGAAAATATCTTGGTAAGCTCTGTGGTTATGCGTTCTTGGGAAACCTTGGTTATTTCCCTTGCACATTCCTTTATATACTCTCTGGTTCTCTCCTCTATGCGAAAGTCATAAGTGGCTGCTAATCTATAAGCCCGCACCATACGAAGGGGATCATGGGTAATGCTTTCCTTGGAAAGGGCCCTTATGAGGCCAGCCTTAATATCCTGAAGCCCACCGAAAGGATCCAATAACCTTGCTGTCTTACCCTCCATAATCTCAGAAAAGGGAATGGCCATGGCATTGATAGAAAAATCCCTTTTGGAAAGATCATCTTGGATATCTTTTCCCCGAAACTCCGTAAAGTCTAGATTATAGCCTTTTATCACCACCCGGCTGGTCTTATTTTCCTTATCTAAGATTACATAGGTCCCATTAACCCTTTTTGAAAACTCTCCAGAAAATTCTAAACATCGGGAAGAGACTGCAAAATCTATGTCTATTATCTCCCGATTTAATACCAAATCCCGAAGGGTTCCACCTGCCAGATAAAGCTCAGTCTCCCATTTCCTTGAAAGCTGAGACAATTCCCTAAAAAGAGGACTTAAGGCCATATCCTCACAAAATTTCAGCAAGTTCCCATTCACATCAGCGTCCATAGTCATATTAGAAAATTTCAGTTTACCATACACTGATACATAGAGGAAGCACATTTTCACAATACCTAACCTAGTACTGGTTCTACCAATTATGGCCAAACCGGGCATCTCTCAAATCATGAGCCAAGGCCCCAAAGGGATAAATCCTGATTCTCCTTGACACCTGAATAATTGATGTAATATTAAAAAGACTATGATATCTTAGAAGAAAAAGGAGGCCACATGGTACTATTAAAATCCCAGATGGTTCCCTTAGGGACACCAGCCCATGACTTTTCTCTTCCCGGGGTGGATGGAAAGATCTATACCATTAACTCCTTTAGAGATAAAAAGGTCCTGGTAGTAATCTTTATGTGCAACCACTGTCCTTATGTAAAGGCTATTCTCAAAAGGCTTATAGATATCCAGAAAGATTATGCCCATAAAGGGGTCCAGCTTGTGGGTATAAATCCTAATGATGAGATTAACTATCCTGAAGACTCCTTTGAGAACATGAAAAAGGTGGCTAAGGAAAAGGATATCCCCTTTCCATACCTGAGGGATGAGAGCCAAGTTGTGGCCAGGAATTATAATGCTGTCTGCACTCCAGATATCTATGTCTACGGTCCAGAGAGAAAGCTCCTCTATCGAGGCCGTATCGATGACAACTGGCAGGATGAGTCCCGGGTTACAAGAAGGGATTTAAGAGAAGCCATAGAGGCCATCTTAGAAGGCCGTCCTGTTTTAAAAGACCAGCACCCCTCCATGGGCTGCTCAATTAAGTGGAAGTAAAAAGGTACCAAGTGCACCTTACTCCTCAAGAAAATCTTTTGGAATGATAAATCCATTTTGTGTCATAACATATTTATTTAGCGGATTCTGTTCTTGAATCCTTTTTGTAGTAAATTCAGGATTGAAAAAATCTATCTTCAACATTTTGCAGATTTCGCCCGCTTTGTTGCCAGTTGTACTCTTTTTAACATCAAAAATGAAGATAACAAATCCTGAATAATACCTTCCTCATGTTTAAAATTAGCTCGACAGAAAGACCAAATTATCGATGCTGCCCAA
>DTXE01000375.1 GCA_012962595.1 Syntrophaceae bacterium
TGGAAAATCAAGATTGTGTTATGTAAGAAAAATTGAAGGAGACTATGTTACTGTTGACTTTAACCACCCACTAGCTGGCCGAACCTTACGTTTTCATGTAGTCATTAAAGATATCCAGAATATCTTGTAGGGAGGATTAACATGCCTAAAAATCTGTATATTGGCAATTTAGCTTATGAGGTAACGGAAGAGGATTTAAAAAGAAATTTTGGGGAGGTAGGAGAAGTTATTTCAGCTAACATTGTTAAGGATAAGTATACAGGTATCTCAAGAGGCTTCGGTTTTGTAGAGATGATTAATGAAGAAGATGCACAAGAAGCCATCAAAAAATTGAATGGTGCAGAACTCGCTGGAAGAAAGATTGTTGTCCAAGAAGCCAGGCCCAAAAGGGAACAGAGGAGAGCCTCTTCTAGAGGCTCAGGTTTCAGGAGAAGAGGAAGATTCTGAGGTAGAAACTTAAGTAAATGCCTTGTAGTCACAACATTGGAAATATTCAGGAAGAGACAGCCATTCACAGCCCCACTATGCCAGAAATGAAACTAATGCTGGCACTGCTTGCTAGCGCTATCAAAGACCTCATAAAAGAGAACGTTGACCCCTTGGATAGACAAAGTGCTATCCGTTGGATTTTTGGGGAGGAAAATAACTACGTATTCTCCTTTGAAACTGTTTGCCTCCATCTAGATATAGATCCCATACGTCTGAGAAAGAGAATTAGAAACACCTTTGATACCCCCCGGACCACATGTTATAGAAATCAGCCCCCTCTCAATTATGAGTAAAGGAGTCTCAGTAGTTACCCCATGAGGAACTTTCCCTTCTCATAAATCAGTTCGCCGTCAGCAAATATCTTTCCTTCTTCCTTCATGTCGCAGAGCATATCCCAGTGAATGGAGGATATGTTTTCACCGCCGCACTCAGGGTATGCTGCCCCAACCGCTAGATGTATAGTACCACCAATCTTCTCATCAAAAAGCATATTTTTGGTAAACTTCTCTATACCAAAGTTTGTCCCAATACCTATCTCGCCAAAGTAACGGCTTCCCTCATCGGTATCCAAAAGGGCGTGAAGCAACTCTTCCCCCTTGTCAGCCTTTGCCTCAATAATCTTACCCCGTTCCACGGTGAGTCTGATATTCTCAATTTCTTGCCCCCAATATATCCCAGGGTATGAAAACCGTATCCTGCCCTCTATACTCCTTTTGTGGGGAGCAGTGAAGACTTCACCACAAGGAAAATTTTCCTTTCCAGAGCCGTTTATCCACCTGCGTCCTTTTATGAAGCAACTTATGTCCGTGTCCTTTGAAACTATCCTAAGGCTCTTTTTACCTTCAAGATAACGGCAGATGGCTACCTGATTATCGTGGAGACTTTTCCATACCGCTATGGGATCATCTTTGTCTAGAAAACAGGCTCTATAGACAAAATCCTCATATTCATCGAGAGACATCCCCGCCTCCTGGGCTGATGAGTGGGTAGGAAATTGGCAGGCGCACCATCTGAGCTCTCTCTTTGCAGCCCTTTCCATATAAATCCTTACGATCTCCTTTCGACCTTGAGCTGCAAGTCGCTTTTTCATAGGATCTATATTGGAAAGGGCCTTTAAGTTATATCCCCCATGTACATGAATCAATACGTCATAATTCTCAACAACATATCTGGATATAGGGCTCTCGTATCTTATCTGTTCATCAGAACCTTCCTTTAACATAATTTCAGAAATTCCATCACATTCTACATGAACTTGGGGATAAGCGCCTACCTTAAGGGATGAACGGAATAGCTCCTTTAACAAAGGCATGGTTACATCGCTTCCAGAGATATATACCTTATCCTCCTTTTTCATTTCTGTGGAATAATTGACCAAAACCTCTGCCATTTTTGTAATCCTGGGGTCTTTCATATAATTCCTCCAACGAGCACGGTGTATCCATTCGGATAAAATTTCAATTTTTCCTTTCTAAACAGAAAGGGAATACTTGTCAATGGTAGATGGTATATTGGGCTGCCTGAAAGGTTGAATGTATCTTGGGAAAAGATGATCGGATAGTAATTATCCCTCAGGGAGATAGTGCAAGATTGCACCGGCCCATCTTCCATCACTATATTCTCTCAAAATCTTAAATCCTAGCTTATCATAAACACCAAGTGTGGGTCCTTTATTGGCGGTCATGCCAGACATGATTAAGAATCCTCCTGACTCTACAATGTGAGCAAATATATTTCCGAATCTAAGGAGAGTTGGTGGCACCAGGTTGGCTAGCACGAGCTCAAAGGTTTCATCTATATCCTCCACAGATAGGCAAGAGACAGAAATTAAGTCATCCATTTGGTTGTGGGCTACATTTCGTTTGGCCTCAGACACTGCATTTGGATCTACGTCTATAGCTAAGGCCTTCTTTGCACCTAGTTTGATTGCGGCAATAGCCAAAATTCCAGTACCGGTACCAGCATCCAGAACCCTAGCCTCCTTTGGAGGTTCTACAGTCAATCTCTTTTGAAAAAGGTCTTCCAATGCCTTAAGGCAAAATACGGTGGTGGAATGGGTGCCATCGCCAAAGATCGAGCTCGCCTTAATCTCAATGACTACCTCTCCGGTATGGGGTGTGTATTCCATAGGCGGAGGCTTGATCACTATATGCTCGGTAACCCTCAATGGGTTCATATGTTTCTTCCAGTCCCAGGGACTGGTCTCATTGGTAAACGCCTTTACCTCCAAATCAATGGGAGTTTTCAGGGAAAGGTCTGATTCTAAAATACTCAATTTTGTATCTAACTCTTTTAGTACTTCATCTACTTGTTCATCAAAAGGAACATAGCAACTCAGACGGAAAAGGCCGGTGTCTTCTTCCTCATCCTCCTTGATGACAAGCTGTTGGACAGTTAATCCTTTAAAGAATACATTGATAAGATGAGTTAACCGGGGAGGAAGTAGCAGAGAAATCCCAATCCATTGGGATATCCTTTTCTTATTATTGGTCTCCACTTATATGACCCCTGTAACCCCTCTGCCCCAAAATTTTTAGGGAAGCAGGCTATCATAACCCAGTGGATGAGTCAATTGGACAACACACCTTATCCTGTGAAAATAGCTCCTCCAATCTATAGGCAGGAGGATTTCTTTTTTGCGTCTTTTTAAACGTTGATCAAATAAATTTAAATATATATAAAATAATAATGAGAATAGTACTAAAGATATTAAATTATTAGCAAGACTCACTTGATACCCTATAATAGAAAAGACCATTTGCATCATAACCAATATCATAACAGTATATTTCACATCACCTTTTACATTATATAAAAAATGATGCATATGATTTTTATCTGCTTTAAATGGAGAAATTCCACGTTGAATCCGTCTTGTCATGACAATAAATGTATCTAGTATAGGTAATGCAATAATAAATAACACGGAAGCTGGTGTGATGTACTCTAGAGCTTTTATACTTAAAATAACTATGACCATTCCGAGTGCCAATGATCCACTATCACCCATAAATATTTTTGCTGGATTCCAATTGAAAAGTAAAAATGCCAAAAGTGTAACAATAAAGAATGATGATAATGTAATGAGTAGTTCATCAGCATGCTCTAAGCCAATTGCTAAAAAAGCCATAAACATAACGATAGAGATGGAAGAGGCTAAGCCATCTAAGCCATCCATTAAGTTAAGTGCATTTGTATAACCAGCTATAGCAAAAAAAGTAAAGGGGAAAACAAACCATGAAGGTAAAACTAACTCATAGCCAAAATATGTTCCAAGATTAAAAATAGCAATATCATTTATATAGAGTAAGACTGATGAGAAAAA
>DTXE01000376.1 GCA_012962595.1 Syntrophaceae bacterium
AGCGAAGACATTATCAAGAAATACCTGCATTGATGAGGTCAAATGATTATGGTGTAAAAGCCACTGTGACTATTAGAAGTTTTGGAATACCTCACCAATTGATATGTTATCTCATGTTACTCAGGTTATCCATTTGAAAGAGGGCCTGGATAGGATTGGTGAGAAGATTTGGAAATGCTATAAGATAGAAATTAAGTAGCGATATAGCAGGTGGAGTAGCGGGTTTTCCAATTCTTCACAGAAAGGGGTAAGCAATGACAGAGAAAAAGGTAATGAATTTAACGGAGCATTTAACCACATTCTTTTTATTAAATGTTAGAGGGCCAAAGGTAGAAGTCAGCATAAGAAACAGCAAGAAGACTATTACCTTTAAGATGCCTTCTATCATACTCAGTAACGTACGAGCATTCTCAAGTTGGGGCAAGGTTCCATTTGAAAAGATGTTTGCCATAGCCCTGAAGCGAGGCATACATGAAATTGGTAAGGACATTATTAAATGGCATGATGATGGGTGGGAGTTCATAGAAAGTGATGCCCAAGAAAACAGACTGAAAGGCAAAAGAAATAAATCGCAGAAGTAGGTATTCTTCAAGCAAGGAAAGGAAGAGATTGCCAATCAGGGTAAGATACCCGTAACTGTGCTTCATCAACTAGGAAGCCGACATGATTCAGATTTGGTTATCCTTGATGGACACTTTAGACCATGAAACATTGTAGCACATGAAGATGACAGTATCTAAGAACCGGAAAAGAGGTAAGAATAACGAAGGGGTATTAGCCCGAAGGTTACATGCTAAACGTGTCGGGATTTTACAGGGTGAAGATATACAACACCAGATTTTTAGCATCGAGGCTAAAGAACGTAAGCGGTTACCAGTGTTTTTGGTCAAGGCATATCAGCAGGCTAAAGATAATTGTCCACACGGGAAGATACCTCTTCTGATTCTCCCCGGAAATGGAAGAAGGAGAGGTGGAGACTTGGTTATATTAACATTAGTGGACCTTGAAAGGCTCATAAAAAATGTGGTGATTGTAGATGGATGAAAAAAATCCTTATCCTTAGACGTGAAGGTAAAAGTCTCAGAGCAATTGGGAGGGCATTGGGTATATCTCATGTGGCAGTTCTAAAGCGGCTAAAGAAATGTCCCTCCGGTAATCAATGCGAAGATAAAATCATTCAAAATAATGAGGCTGTTGACCAAGCTGAGAGAGAAAATCAGAAATCTGGCTATAATAAGCAGAATAAGCCCTCTAATAATGAGGAATCCAGCAACCAGCAAGAAGGAAACCAAAAATCTAGTAAACCATTCGGTAAATTTTATGAAAGTAT
>DTXE01000377.1 GCA_012962595.1 Syntrophaceae bacterium
AGATCGGTCTTTTAATCATAGCAAGGATGTGTTTATAATTACCCAGGCATTTACTGAGGTGATAGAAGATTATGTACGGAAATATCCTGATCACTGGAGTTGGGGTAGGCAACGATGGAAAACTCAACCCAAAGAGCAGGGAGCTAATAACCAACAGAGGAGATGAAAATGTTGGAAGATGCCCATTTAACAGCCCAGAAATTGATACAGATGCTGCAACTTGGGCCTGATTCCTTCGGCAAGTATTGCATTTTAACCGGACCAAAGGAAAGGGCGGAATTGGCCTTAGCAAATCTGGAAAATCCTGTTAAGGCCTACTCATTCATGGAATATGAAATGCATAACGGAAACCTGGGTGAAAAAAGGGTCTCTTTAGGAAATTCTGGACGATATGCACCCGATACCGCTATCGCTGCTGAAGTTGCCTGCGCAGGTGGGGCCGATGTTTTAATTCGGGTGGGAACATGTGGGGCCCTTCAGAAGGACATAGGTATAGGTGATGTAATCATTGCCCAGGCAGCGATGAGAGGGGAGGGGACATCAGATTATTATGCGGACGGGAAATTTACCCCTGTCTCCAATTTTTATCTCACTCAGGTGCTAGCCGAGGTGGCAAGAGACATAGACCTTAGACATCATATAGGCATTGTCTACACAACAGATGCCCTCCTTAAAGAGACTCCTGACTTGATTAATAAATTAAATAAAATGAATATCTTGGGTATAGATATGGTTACTTCTGTTTTCCTTACCATCTGTCATTTGAACAGGAAACAGGCAGCAAGTATCTTGGTAGTGGCCGATAATCTCATCACCGGAGAGTTAGGATTTATGGATTTTAAATTTTATGAGGCAGAAGAAAAAAGCGTGCAGTTGACATTGGAGGCAGTGCGGCGATTAAAGTAATAGAACCACCTCTGGCTAATCCTGTAACATTCCATTCTGACCACCTTAAGGTGCTTGATGAAACGGTCTTGCCCTGGAATATAAGGTATCTTGAAGTAAAAAATTCCCAAGAGGCCGTTAGTATACTCAAAGATATGAAAACCCGTGCCTTCGGTCAGGTGCTTTTATACTATTATTACGTTCTTTTTGAGATTCAGAAGTTAAGGAATGGCGATATCTTGGACAGGATAAGAGAAATCACAGAAGCATTCTCACAGGCACGCCCTACCTTCGCCTTCTGGTCCTTTTATGGTCAAATTGAAGGCTGGTGGAATGAAGAATCAGATTTGCTTAGAAGAAAGGAATACCTAAGGGGAAAGATTCTCTCTTATCTGCAGGAAATAAAACACTTGAGATTAAAAAGGGCAAGGTTTGCGGCTATAGAATTGCCTCAAGGGGATATATTAACACATTGCAATGTTAGCGGTGAGATGGTGTATATTGCGGAGATTGCTAGAAAAGAACTTAATAAGAAGCTGAGTTTCTGGATTACTGAAACAAGGCCTTACCTACAGGGTGCAAGGCTCACAGCATGGGAATTGGATAAATCTGGGACCAGAGTGGTAGTTTTGCCAGATGCACTGTCTACCAGAATCATAAGAGAAAAGAGGGTCAAAGCGGCCATAGTAGGTTCAGATAGATGTACTAGAAATGGGGACATAGTAAATAAGATAGGTACCTACCAGATAGCCTTGGCCTGCTATTATTTTAAAGTACCATTTTACGTACTGGTCCAGCCACCCACAGCTGATATTACAGAGGATATTCAGATAGAATATCGTGACCCTAAACAAATTCTAACTTTCCAAGGTGAGAGTATAACACAGCCCGGTGTAGAAGCCCTCTATCCTTCGTTTGACGTAACGCCGGCAGATATGGTTACCAAATTGATATATTTTGACGGTATCTACACCCCTGAGGAGTTTAGGATGGCCTTTTCCAAATCCCAAACTCAAAAGTGACAAAGGTGAAACATTCATGGCCCTTTGGGCCACAAAGAAATATGATATACATAAGGATATCTGGAACGCCTCAATTATTCATATAAGGGATAAGAATAGCTGATGAAGAGGATCTACGGCTACAGGCTCCACAGCTTCTCCCTTGGAGAAAACTGACGG
>DTXE01000378.1 GCA_012962595.1 Syntrophaceae bacterium
GAAATTTTTTAATCTCCTAACTGGCAAAATCTACTCTTTACTCTCTAGGGGAGGAGCTATTTTCAGGTGAAAAATACTTAGGTAGGATGAATCTAACATTATCTCCTAACTAGAAAAACCATAGTAGAAAGTCTTTCAAGGAGTGAGCCCTTTTTAGAACCCTTACCTAGATAAAGATCTGAAACCACTACTCTGGCTACTTTCCTTTGCCTATCCTTAAAAAATACCCTCTCTTCGTAGGCCCATAGGCTATGAATAATGTAGGCCCTATCCTGTTCCTTGCCAAGGTAAAGCATAATATGGCCTGGTAAGCTTAAAAGGGTAGCAAAGGGGATGCCTCTTTCAATGATAACCCTTTCCTTCTGCTTAACAGAAAGATTGGCCAAATCGATAGAGGAAAAACCTGCTTTCGATTGAGAAGTGGAATTTCTGGGGAGAAGAACATCCATGCATTTGAAAATATCGAAAATAAATCTGGAACAATCCCTACCTTCAAACATACCGCCCCACCCATACTCCTCCCCCTTCAATTCAAAGGCTAGTTTGGCAATATTTTCCTGTGTAAATGAGAGATAACCGATGTTGATGCAAGAATCTTTCGCAAGATATCCTTCGGTGAAGGAGAGGTGACCTTCTTTACTTTTAAATGGCATTCTAACGCAAAAATAACCCTTTCCCTCTTCAATAAGAGGGAACCTAGTCCCCATTCTCACCTTCAATGCAAACCTGGTGAGTTCTTTGTCATAGTACAGGTAGCCATAATTCCCGGTATAAATGACAAAGGGGATGGCTTTGCAAAAATCCATTACCAACTCCTTATCATTTGTTAAGGCAATATCTTGACTCTCTATCCATCCTTTAATAAAATAACTGGCCACAAAATACCATCCCCCATGGGGAGAACTATGGATAACGGCCAGTGCTTCTCCAGGGTTTATCTTGGTAACCTGAAATCGATTGAACTGGTAATTGTTTGTCTCTTCCATAGCTATCTCATTTGTGGGAAGGGCCCTGATGTTACATTCTCTTAAGGTTAAGGCCCATTGGACTTTTTTGATAGAGGGAATGTTATCTAAATTTAAGCAACTTAGAATTTCTCCTCTCTTTTGTTCATCTATGGGATGATTTAGGTGAGTATAAAAGCTGCTTTGAAGAGTGTTTTTA
>DTXE01000379.1 GCA_012962595.1 Syntrophaceae bacterium
AATATCCCTAAGGCAATTACAGGAAGACACTTAGGGCTTAAGCAGGTACATTACTATACATCCAGAAAGGTCACTATAAAATCACCTACCCAGGTTCCATGTCATATCGACGGAGAATGTTATTATAACAGTCAATTCTCTATTAAGCTCTTGCCAAAAGTCTTGCAAGTAGTACTTCCCGGACCTTTGCCTTGATTATTTTGTCCCACCTATAAGTAATCCCTGTAGAACCCGGAGAGTTAAGGATTGAAAGATTTTTTCCTTGATTTTAAGGATTATTTTTGCTAAGAAAAACCATTAGTTAAGTTATCATCTATAGTCTCTTCTGCAAATATCGCTAATCAAAGTTTTATATGTGGCGAGCAAGGAGTGAATTAAGTAAAAAGGAATGCTTGATACGATCCCTTTATGAAACCTTAAGGGATGAATTGGATCGGTTTTTAATCAAAAAGGCATTAATCGATTCCTTTCATAACTTCCTTGCTCATAATGGGGAGTATCCCTTTGTAGATAAGCGTGAGTTGAAGCCTAGGGCAAGGATATTTGAAAAGGAATCGCCTTACCATGAAGCCTTTATCGTAATTTTCTGTGAAGGGTCTTTGCCCGATCATTGCAAGGAGTATATTCGCTACTTTGATAAGAACAGGGTGGTCAAGGAAAATTTAGAATACCTGGCGGATATACAGGTTTATAAAAACTTTGCTGATAATTTGAGATACTTTGAAAGGAAAGGCTTTTTTGATCTTCTAGATGGCTTAATTCCTCTAGATTATGCCCTGTTAATTCAAAGGGATGAGACCATTAAACGTAAGACCCGATATATGCTGTCTCATTTTTATGTAAGAATCGACTGGCCTATTACTCAGGCGGCTGAGGATCTCGGAAGATACCTCCGCTATATCTCAAAAGAGATTCATGAGAAAGGTAACAAATATGCAGAGGCCTTGCAACAGAAGCTATTCGAGTATTATGGATTCCATTATACTGCTGGTGGCAGGAGGACTGCTGCCTTAATAGCTGCACAATTCTTGAGAAGACTAGACTTTCTCTCTACAGTATATGTAAGTAGTGCAGAATCCCGGGCCTTGACCAGGATTTCTGAACAGGGGATATCGAGATTTGTGCTGTTGCCTCTTCCTCCTGAAGAGGTAGATAGAATCTGCCATGGAAATAATATCTCCCGGAAGAGTTTCGAAAAGTATTACGTGATTTCAAAGAGCCAAACCTATTCTGTAGGGATATTTGAGGTAACCTATGCTCATACAGAATATTCTGAACCTCCTGCGGATGGTAAATTAAGAGATTTAAATCCCGACTACCACTGGCTAACTGTAACTAATCAGCTTTTACTACCTAATCTTCCTTATGTGGATAGGAGACCTCTTCAATACAAAACTATCTATTTATAGTTACCCCGTTAGATAAGAGATTTGCACCTTTAATTCAGGCTCTATCACCTCTTCATTTCCCAAAGGATCTGACCCTGTTTACTATCTAACGGGGCGAACAATATCCAATCTTCAAAGTCCAAATGACCAAAACATTTTTTGGGCATTTAACTATTTGGACTTGTTCAGTATTTCGAAATTAGATTTTTCGGACCGGTAGCTAAAATGAGGGAAAATGGAATGTGGTTACGCCGAGGGTAGTAACTGCTGAGGTTCGGTTAACAGAAATTTACCTTCAAGAATCCATTCCTTGAGGATTTGGGCTATCTCTTTAGCCTTTTTGTAACTGGAAAGGGGTACAGTGGGAATCTTCTGACCATTAAATATAATGGAACCGCTTTTTAGTTCCTTGTAATTTACCTCTCCATAGCTTTTTGTAATTCCGTTAGGATAATCATAGCCATAATCCACAATTTGGGTATAGATCTCTTCATCTGAAATGGCCACATATCGGATTATCTCCTCATTTAATATAGGAATGGGAACACCTAAGCCCACCGCTAATGAGCAGCCATAACCCAAAATACTTACCCCCACTAGCCACTTGGGACTCATCTTCTTTAGATCTCCCACAACAAATAAGGCCCCAGAGGGCCTCCTGGGAACACCCTTTTTTGTACGTGGAACACTGGGGTTATGTTGAGTCCCAGGCCAGACAATAAAACCTTGGGCACCGCCAAGAAATATTTTGGTCCCTATGCCCACGGTCTTAAAGTATGGATCATTAAGTAAGGGGCTTAGCTGGCCAGAAGTGGCATAATTGGCATTCCCTGCTCGGGGCTTTAGAGGTCCCATATAGGTATAGATGGTTTTATCTGAAAGATTTATGGCACAATTATAGTTTTGGTAAGCATTTCTGGGATTACACAGGATGGCACTAGGGAAATCGTTTATAGTTACATCCTTTTCTAAGTCCTTCCTGGGATAGCAATCGGTTCCATAAGCCTCTGCCCTTAGTTTAACGACCTTACCCGCCACCAAATCTTGAATCACATGCCCGCCACCATACCTGAATTCGCCTGGATAAACCTTATTTAAAGGGTCATCGGCAGCAGGCTCTGTAGCTCCAATATATATATCCACTGCAGCTATGCCTGCATATGCCGGCACATTGTTTAACCACACTTTAGCAGCCTTCATAGTAGGAACCGTGTGGCCAAAGTTTATAAAGGCTCCTGAAGAGCACATAGGTGAAAAGGTTCCTGTAGTGACCACATCGACTTCCCTGGCAGCCTTCTGCCTACCCTTTTTTCTCACAATGTCAATGATCTCCTCAGCAGTAACTACTACTGCCTTACCCTTCTTTATCTTTTCATTAATCTCGTTAATGGTTTTGTTTACCTTAGAGGCCATGTTTGGATAGTAAATCCGGTTGACCCTTTTTGTCAACTCAAAACCTTGACGCCTTCTAACCTATCCAATAGAAAGGATGGTATCCGTACCACCTTTCTATCACGGTCAAGGCAAGCATGTATGGTATAGCCGTTTGCCAGTTCCAAACCATCCTCCTGCCCCAGTATCTTGTAGTCAAATCTGAGGCTCGCCTTTTTAAGCCAAGCAAGTTTGGTCTCAATGGTAACCACGGTATCATAATAGGCTGGGCTTATGTATTTACAAAAGGTCTCAGTAACAGGCAATATAAAGCCCCATCTTTCAACATCCCGGTAGCAGAGCCCCAATTCTCTCAAGAACTCAGTCCTTCCTATCTCAAACCAACGAAAGTAATTGCCATAATAGGTTATACCCATAGCATCAATATCCCCATAGATAACCCTGTACTGCACCTTGGAAACCTTCATTAGCTAACCCTCAAAATTATATCTTTTTAATACATCACCTCTCACAGGTCAACTATTTAGGGAGGCAGTGGGCAAAAGTTTCTCTTCCATTACACTTACAAATTTCTTGATACATTGTGGAATTTAGGATAGATTTGATAGAAATAGGGGTAGATGATGAGGTTCAATCTTTGGTATAAAAAGAAGGGACTTAGAAGAATGGGTACTAAACATCTGCTGAGATATTGTGAAACCAGCCATAATTCCCTATTACCAGCAGATAAAGATGGATGGGGGCCAGATTGTGGTAGTTGTTAAAACAGACCGGGGGATAAGTAAGCCATATTATGTGGAAAGAGAAGAAAGAAATATCTATAGTGGATGTCATTGGTCAATAGCCATTCGTCACTGGATTCGGCTGTTCGCTATTTGCTAATAGCAAATGGCAGATTAAATATTACTTAAATCATAGTAAAAATGGTAAATAAACCATTACAAATCCTCTGAAAGCCTTTATAGATACGATTAAGATAGTTTTCAATCAAAATTAGCATGTAATATTAGCAAGAAAGAACCAAAATTGGTGGCTTGGGCCATGCTTTTCAATGGGATGGAAAGTTGGAAAAATATATAGTTGACCATATGACAAATTAGCTCTAAAGTGGTTAAAAAAGGAAGTAAGGGTTAGAAATGAAAGAGGCGCTCAGATACCTAAATAATGCAAAAGAGATTCTC
>DTXE01000380.1 GCA_012962595.1 Syntrophaceae bacterium
GGAGATGTGGGATGCTCTTGGTTTAACTCCTCAACCCTTTCCTTCAGATAAAATTCATTATTTTCTTCCCCGAGGAAGAGATGGACGCAGACCAAATAGTTTCTTAGAACCTAATTTTTATGAAACCTATGCTTATGACCTTGAGTCTTCTTCCGATAAACTTGATTTATTATTCGCTCAAATCCCGGATGCCTATTTCACCTTGGAGTCAATCATAAGTGAGATTAAAGAAGGAATTAAAAATAATGAGCCAGATTTTAGAAATGTCCACAGTTGGACAAATCTACTGTCTGGCAAGCCTCTATTTGACCCTCAAACCTGTGCTGCAGTTAGAGAATGGCGAGGAATTAGAGGTTCATCAATAGGTGTTTTCAGAAGGCATATGAGACGAATGGTGCAGGTTGGTCAATCAGGGATATTTGTTGATGCAAGGGCCTCTCGCGAGAAATCCCTTAACGAGGAAATACTTAAAATTAAAGGTGGTCATGTTTATGTGGTAGATATTGCCCGCCTTTATGAACATGAACAGATGTTGGTATTTGGTGATTTGCTGAAATCAGTATATTCCTTAAAGGCTGATCCACCCGAGGACAGAACTGAACCTATCCCTGAGAAAGTAATATTTTTTGTAGATGAGTTAAACAAATATGCTCCAGCTGGACCCCGTCCTTCTCCTCTTACTCAGTTAGTCTTGGAGATTGCTGAACGCGGTCGTTCTCTTGGTGTGATACTTATCTCTGCCCAGCAGTTTATGAGTGCTGTCCATGAAAGAGTTACTGGCAACTGTGCCACTAAGATAATAGGCCGTAGCAGTTCAACAGAACTTAATCAGCCCGATTATAGATTCTTAGACAAGGAGATAAGAGCTGGAAGAATAACTCCCCTTGGAATTAAGCTTAAGCAAGAGCTAAAGGCTATGAAGGATATGGGGAAGGACGAAGTTGTGATAGAGGCTGCTATGAGATCTGCTTACCCGTTTGACGTTTTCTTCAACCACGACGTCATTGGAAGGGATGACGGATGGTACTTGTGGAAC
>DTXE01000381.1 GCA_012962595.1 Syntrophaceae bacterium
GTTCGTTTTGATCGTTAATGTAGTTAGTAACGATCTCAACGACCTAAACGCTCTCAACCATCTTAACGATCTGTACTGATGACTAATGACCAGTGACGTTGCCTATAGTACAGCCGTTCTATTTTTCTCTATCATTACTTACCCCATAAAGGATCATCCCCAAATCGTTCAAACCACCAATCATCTGGAGAAAGTGATTTATTGACATCCTCTTTTGTAAATGAATATTCATAATTATTACAATACTCAATAATAGTCCTGTAAGCTCCAATAATTTTAATGGTCATTTCTTTGCATCTATCTTCTTTTTCTTTACATTTGTCAGGATGCCATTTCAATAGCAATTCTTTATAATTTCTTTTAATCTGCTCCATCGTTGCCTTCTTTGGTAGTCCAAGAATTTTTCTTGCATTATCAATGCGCTCAAATTTGGATTTTATCATAATTTATTACCTCCTTTTAGAAGAACAAAGCTTTTTGAGATTTCGATCCTTCATATAAGCCGCTGTATAGGCATCCACATAATCAATATTCTTGTTGACGTAAACTGCTAGGGCCTCGTTAATGATATTTCTGTGCTTAGCCCGCTCAATTAAGGCCTGAACTCCTTGGGCAAGATGGAGTATATCATTGGTAAAGTACCGAACAAAGGAATTTGTGTCCATAAATACCACTGTCATTTCTCAAGCTCCTGTGCTATCTTCCGCCCTCTTGTCTTTTTTGCTATGATTCTCGCCTCTTCCATGGGTATATATCTTTTGGTCTTCCTTGTTAACCATTTCTACCCCAGAGTTTCCTCAAAAATTTTGTGTAACAGTCCATAAACTTATTAACAAATCTGGAATTTATCTTTAAGTGATGTGGGTTCATGTTGTTTGCTCAGAAGCACAGTTTCTGGACAGCTCTGAGGCTTGAGACCTAAACTGCCAAACTCCCCCGAAAAATCAGGGTCAAACAGATGGCAGTTTTTAACGGTCTCTTCGCCAAGAGCTGTTACCCACACTACGCTATTCGCTCTCAACATGAACCTACACCCCTTTTGGGTCAACAAAAAATGGGAAAACTCCAGGACAGGGGGAGTTTGAGAGATACCCTTCTGGGATTTTTTATTGATTTTAGTGAAAGCCTCTGATAATTTTCAATATAAATAAGGAGTAAATGGCTTGAGAGTGTTGACCATCAATCTCAGATTTGAAAACGAAGCAGATGGGTCCAATAACTGGCCCTACCGTAGAGAGATGGTGGCTCGTGTGATTAATGAGTTTGCACCCCATCTATTGGGTACTCAAGAGGGTTTTCGTCCCCAATCTGCCGATTTGGCAAGCCTTATCCCAAAGTATCATCTTTGTGATGAACACCGCTACTGGGATCCGGAGCGCATGTATCCCTGCATCTTCTATGACCCGGAAGAAATTGCCATTGAGGAAAGTGGGGATTTCTGGCTATCAGAAACACCACATGTCCACGGAAGCTCAAGCTGGGGGAGTTCTCGTCCCAGATTGGCCACCTATGCCCGCTGTCGATTAGTTCAGGCTGAAAAGGCCTTTTTCTTTTGTGATACCCATTTCGACAACGTCTCCGCTGAAGCACGCAAAAGAGGAGCTCTAGTGCTTATAGAACAGCTTGAAATAATAAATAGAGACAAATTGCCATTAATAGTAGTTGGGGACTTTAATGGCCCGCCTTCATCCCCGGAACACGCCATCCTTACAGGCAAAAAGACTTTAGATGGAAAGAAAGGAAAACTAAGGGATGCATGGCAGGTGCTAGGATATCCAGAAGAAGGGGCAGAGACTTACCATGCCTTCCAAGGTAGGGGTGTGTCACGTATAGATTGGATATTGGTAAGTTCTGAGATTGAGGTGGAAGAGGTCCTAATCCTGCACCATACCTTTGGGGGGCGTTATCCATCCGACCATTTCCCCGTAGGTGCAGTGTTGAGCTTATGATTTGGATTCCCAGATCCTTTTTTCATCGATAACATGTATAACCCTCCATCCCTTCTTCCTCAAGCTATTACCTATAAAACGGCGGTGGCACCTCCATGGAAGTCTTTCAGCACACATAATAGAGCAGGTACTTTTCTTGGCTATCTTCTCAGTCTTTGAAAGTCCATATTTATAAGCTTGGGTTTTAGTGTAGGCCTCATAACCTCCCTTGCGGTACCCTCCTAACTCCTTCCCCAAATAGATATATCCTATCCCTTTTTCTTTCAGGATGTTCTCTAAATTCTCCTGCTTAAAATGCTCAAATTTACTGGTGGGGAAGCTCCTCACATCAATGAGGGTATCAATTTGATAAAAATCTAGAAGGGCCACGAATTCCTGGGGATTCCGGTTGCTGGAACCTAATGTATAGATGGTCTTTGCTGAGCGGTCACCTTTTTGCATATAGAACTTTGAGGATGGTCTAACCACCGGCAATGGGTGGAAAGACCGCAACACAATCACCCTCTTTTAACTGCTGATTTAGTCTGGCACGAGTACCGTTAATGAGGATTATCATCGCCATATGCCTTGGAATATCTAATTTAGAAAGAAGATTATGGATGGTGGTTCCAGGATCCACATCTATGAGGTACAACGGCGCATTATCACCCACTGGCTGGTAAGACCTTAATTGGGCATAGAGCCTGAGCTCAATTTTCATAGCTGCTACCGTCAAAACCCTAGTTTTTGCTCAGGATTTTTTGAGTTCGGATTTTAGGCAGGAGGATTTCTTTTTCCACAAATCAGACATTTACTATCCCTTAAAACCTTAATGTGTGAGTACTCATTTTTCCAAAGATCCACAAAGATCATGTCTCTACAAAGGGAGTCCATCCTGTCCGTCATTATTTTTATAGCGGCCATTGCCTGTAGGGCTGCAATCAAAATAGGCACCGGTCCTATAATCCCTGATGTTTGCGCTGTAAAAAAGGATTTATGGGCTGCTTCCTGGGAGATCAGGCAACTTAAACAAGCGGTTTCTCTAGGAATTATGGGCATCATATAACCACAACTTGCTACACATGCCCCGTATATCCAGGGTATCCCATGTCTCACGCAGGCCTCATTAATAACAAAGCGTGTTTTTAAATTGTCGGTACCATCTATAACAAGATCGCAGCTTGAGAGCAAGTCCTCTACATTTTCTGAGTTTATCTCTGCCACCTTCGCCTCAATGATTATCTCCGGATTTATATCCTTAAGTTTCTCAGTGGCAATCAGAACTTTGGGAATACCTTTCCGTAAGTCTTTAGTTTCATACAGGATCTGTCGGTGAAGATTATGAATTTTAAGCATATCATGGTCGATTAACCGGATATAACCCACCCCTGCCCTAGCCAATAGATTGGCGCTAGTACAGCCAAGACCCCCCGTTCCAACAATGGTAATGCGGCCCTGAAGTAGTTTCTTCTGACCAGACTCGCCAAGCTCTGAAAATAGAATTTGGCGAGTATATCTACTTAGTTCATAGCCCATATCATCATTCATGTGAAAATAGCTCCTTTATTTGAAGGCAGGAGGGTTTCTTTTTTGCTAGCTCCTCTTGTTTAA
>DTXE01000382.1 GCA_012962595.1 Syntrophaceae bacterium
CAAATCATTTTTTACAAATGCATCTAACTCTATCCATAAGGCAAGAAATGAGATAAAAATCATACCTTATAAAGATAAGGAACTTGGATTACTCAGCCTCCTTTGAAGACCCTTGGGATGTTTTTAGGACATGTCTCATAATCTCTCCACTGCTGGTTTTGGGTAATGATTCTACAAACTCCACAGTCTTAAGGATAGCAATAGAGCCTAATTCATGTCTGATCTTATTTTTCAACTCATTAATGAGATCATCACTATCCTCTATCCCTTTCTTTAGAACCACAAAGGCCTTGGCTACCTCACCCTTAATTCTGTCAGGTATACCAACTACTGCTGCCTCCTCTACCGCCTTATGGTCCCTCAAGGCCCTTTCCATTTCTAATGCACCTACCCTTTGCCCTCCGATATTTAAAACCTCATCTGCCCTCCCTCTCACAAAGATATAACCATCAGCATCCTTTTTAGCCATGTCCCCTGTATAATAATATCCTGGAAATTTTTCCCAGTAAATCTCTCTGTATCTTTGGGGATCCTTGTATAATGTGGTGAACATTGCTGGCCAGGGGTTCTTAACGATCAAGAAACCTTCTTCTCCAGGTTTTTTAGATTTGGCATGAGTATCCACTACATCCATCAAAACCCCGGGAAATGGCTTTCCTACCGAACCTGGTTTTAATAAGCTAACGGGTAAGGGTGATATCATAATCATTCCAGTTTCAGTTTGAAACCATGTATCGACAATAGGACAATTCTCTTTACCTACATTTTTATAATACCATAGCCAGGCCTCTGGGCTGATGGGTTCTCCCACAGATCCTAATAACCTCAGGGTGCCAAGATCCCATCTTAAAGGCAGGTGTGATCCAAATCGCCTTAGCATCCTGATAATGGTGGGGGAAGTGTACAATATATTGATTCCGTATTTCTCCACCATGGACCACATTCTGTCAGCCTTGGGATAAAGGACATGGCCTTCATACATGACTGTAGTTGCTCCAGCCATAAGGGGAGCATAGACACCATAGCTATGTCCGGTTATCCAACCTATATCCACGGCACACCAATAGATGTCCGTTTCCTTAATATCGAATATCCACTGGAATGTCTTATAGACACCAACCATGTAACTTCCATGAACATGAACCACCCCTTTAGGCCTATCGGTAGTTCCCGAGGTATGAACTATGAATAAAGGATCCTCAGAATCCATTACCTCAATCTCAACCTCAGGAGACTCAACATCCACTAATTCATGGTACCACAAATCTCGACCATCAATCATGTCAATATCTGAAGCGATCCTTTTCACAACCACAACGGTTTCCACGCCTGGACACTCTTCCAATGCCTCATCTACTATGGCCTTTAGGTTAACCACCTTCCCGTTTCTATAGAAGCCATCGGCCGTAACCAGCACCCTGGCATCTGCGTCCTTAAGTCTATCCCTTAAGGCCATAGCGCTAAATCCTGTAAAAATGACGTTGTGTACTCCACCAATCTTGGCAGTGGCCAGCATGGCTATAGCAGTCTCTGGGATATTAGGCAGATAAATGGCTACAGTATCACCCTTCTTTACATCCAAAGAAGTTAATACATTGGCGAACTTATTCACTTTCCTGTAAAGCTCATAGTAAGTTAACTTCCTCATATCCCCTGGCTCACCTTCCCAAATAATGGCCACCTTATTTTTTATTCTGGTTTCTATGTGCCTATCCAAAGCATTATAGACAATATTACACTTGGCACCTACAAACCATCTGTAAAATGGTGCCCCTGATCTATCTAATACCTTGTCCCATTTCTTAAACCAATCCAGCTCCTCTGCAGCCTCCTCCCAAAATCCCTCAAAGTCTATCTCTCCTCTTTTCATAGCGGCCTCATATTCGGTAGGACTTATATTTGCCTGGATGACGGTCTGTGGAAGGGGTCGAAAGATCCTTTCAAGTCCCTTATCTTGGTCGGTTAAGTTTCCTCCAAACATGCTATCCCCCTCATTTGCTCAAGAAATAATTTTTTACTATAGTGAAAAGAAGGTAAAAAGTAAACCCCGGATTCCTACATTTTACAAGCTACAGTTTTGCTAAAACCTTTTAAATAACAATTATATCAAGGTGTTATAAATTTGGTTTCCGGAATACGGGGTAAATTATGTTGCAGGAGGTCAAGGAGAAGATCCACCTATACAGATCTTATCAAAGGTTTTGTGGAGGCACTCCATATTGAAATAGGTGTTCTCACAGGCCATTCCATGGGGGGACATAATAATTGTGATAATCTTTTGAGGCAGGGCCGAATTTGGGAAAGAAAAACTAGGGATAAGATTTAGAAGAAGAGAGCTTGGATCTCAACGAAAGAGATGCCATAAGAAATATCCTACCGAGTCTTACATGGATTAAGCCTTTTAGATTACCAGCCTCTGTTTCAGAGAGGTATATCGCTTCTCCACCTTGTTATTTTTGATAGCAATGGCAAGGGCCTTCTTGGTTCCTATCAAGATAACCAGCTTCTTTGCCCTGGTTATGGCGGTATAGATAAGATTCCTTTGGAGAAGCACGTAGTGCTGAATTACCACTGGGATGATTACCACCGGGTATTCACTGCCCTGAGATTTATGGACAGAGACTGCATAGGCTAAAGCAATCTCATCCAGTTCAGAGTATTCATACCAAACCTTTCTGCCGTCGTAATCTATCTCTAATTCATGATCCTCCTCATCAATTCGTGAGACCCATCCGATGTCCCCGTTGAACACCTCCTTTTCATAGTTGTTGGCAATCTGCATGACCTTATCCCCTAACTTATAGGTACGGCTCCCATGTGTCATAGAGGATTGGTTAGGATTTAGATGTCTCTGGAGTTCTATATTAAGGTTACTTGCCCCGATTATCCCTCGGTGCATAGGGGTTAATACCTGAATGTCCCTTATGGGATGATAGCCGAAGCGATGGGGTATCCTCTCTTTACAAAGCTTGATAATCTTATTTAGGATCTTTTCAGGGTCTTCTTCCAGAATGAAATAGAAGTCAGTGAGTTCCTTCTTGTTGGAATTTTTAAGTAAAGGAAACTCACCCCTATTGACCTTATGGGCATTTACTACAATCATGCTTTCCTGGGCCTGACGGAAGATCTCTATCAGGGTAACTACATTAAATGTGCCGGACTCAATAATGTCTTTTAAGGTATTACCTGGCCCTACTGAGGGGAGCTGATTGACGTCTCCAACCAGTATCAGATGGGCATGGGAGGGGATGGCCTTAAGCAGGTGGTACATTAAGAGGGTATCAATCATAGATGCCTCATCTATAATTACCACATGGGCATCCAAGGGATCATCCTGATTCTTTTGGAAGCCACCTTTATGGAAACTATATTCTAGAAGTCTATGGATGGTTTTGGCCTCAAAGTTAGTAGCCTCTTCCATCCTTTTTGCTGCCCTACCAGTGGGAGCAGCTAATAGAATCTTCAGCTTTAATTGCTGAAAGATGTTTAATATGGCCTTAATTATAGTGGTCTTGCCGGTACCAGGGCCACCTGTTATGATCAACACCTTAGAATTTGTGGCCAGGGAAATAGCCTCTTTCTGCCTTTCAGCAAGCTTAATACCTAATCTATCCTGAACCCATTCAAGGGCCTTTTCAGAATTGATGGGCCTGATGTTTGATAGAGAATCTTTAAGTCCTTTAAGCATGTTAGCTATTCCGGTCTCTGCCACATAAAATGGGGCAAGACAAACCGCCTTATGATTTTCCACATCCTCCAAAAAAATGTGCTTCTCTAAAGAAAGTTCAGCTATGGCCCTAACAATAACGTCTCTATCTACCTTCAATGCCAAATTACTGGGCATCAATGTCTTCCTAGTTTTCTCTATTAGCTCATCATAGGGATAGTAAACATGACCTTCATTGGTTAATTCATTAAGCGTATATATGACACCGGCTTTGGCCCTTATGACAGACTGTGGATCAATACCGATATACTGGGCAATCTTATCAGCAGTTAGAAAACCGATGCCCTGAATATCTGTGGCCAGGCGATAGGGATTATCTTTCACTACTTCAATGGATTTCCTGCCATACTTCTTGTAGATCTTGGATGAGTATGTGGCACTGACACCATGGCCCTGGAGAAAGATCATAATCTCCTTAATCTCTTTCTGCTCCTCCCAGGCCTCAGTGATCATGGCGATCCGCTTCTCACCCATCCCATCCACCTCGGCTAGTCTGGAAGGATTATTTTCAATTATATCTAAGGTATCCAGGCCAAAGGCCTTTACTATTCTATCGGCCATGATGGGGCCTATGCCCTTAATCAATCCCGAGCCTAGATATTTCTTGATGCCATTTACCGTGGCAGGGACAGTGACCTCATAGGTCTCAATCTCAAACTGCTCTCCAAACTTTTTGTTATGTACCCATCTGCCGGTGAGCTTTAAGGACTCTCCTGGGTTGATACAGGCAAGATTGCCCACAATAGTGGTCAGCCCCTTCTTGCCTTTCTCTTGGAGCTTGGCTACTATGAAGTTATTCTCTTCATTATAGTATGTTATTTTTTCCAGAAAGCCGTAAATGGTAGACATGATGGTTAAGTAAATTGGGAGATAGTTCTGTATTGATCTGGATCTTCAATACGGGTTAGCCAAGGTGCCAAGTGCCACTTACTCCTCAAGAAAATCTTTGGGAATGATAAATCCATCTTCTATCATAACATATTTATTTAGCGGATTCTGTTCTTGAATTCTTTTTAAAGACGAAAGAAGATTATTAACTTCTGATACCTTTGCCTTTTCGCCCATTTTCTCTCCTTCCATTTAGTATTTTAAATAGGGACACATCCTAGTATTTTAAATAGGGACACATCCTAGTATTTTAAATAGGGACACATCCTA
>DTXE01000383.1 GCA_012962595.1 Syntrophaceae bacterium
CCCTCCTGCCTATATTCCATTTTCATATTTGTTTGTGGCTGAAGGTTACGGATGTCTCATGGTGCGTAGTTTGGCAAGTTCCCATACATAATCGTATAGATGGAGCCCCTTGCTGGTAGCAATAATCTCACCATCTCCCACCCCTATTGATTCTGCCATATATTCCTTTAGGATTTGTAGGGCTGCTAAATTGGCAGGAAATCCATTCCATAGATCCCATGATCTAAAGTAAACCATAAAATGTAACTTTCCATAGCGGATGCGAGTGTCGATCCCCCTTAAACACGGTGGATCCTTTAGGTAGATAGAATGAGAATCCCCCACGGTCATATAGGCCTGATTTGTACCATGACCTTCCTCTCTGTACATTCGGATTACCTCTGCTATCTGGTGTTCTAAATACTGACCGTAAGTATACTCTTCACTAGGCTCTTTTTTGGATGTCATGAGATAAGGCAGATATTCCTCTACATATCCAGGTGCCACAGGATTGGGAATACCTAAATTTGAAGGAATGTCAGGGATTAAGGGCCTTACTCCCGGATATTTGATATGAACTACCACAAAATCGAACTCAAGCCTCTTTTGGCCTTGGAAACTCCCACGATCAATGGTGTACTCATGCCCCTTGTCAATAATTTCATACACACATTGAAACCATGCATCAGGTAAATCCCTGGCCCGGACAAACTGTATTTCCATATACAAACCCCCATCATTTAACTGGAAATATCTTAAAAATAGTGATAAGAAAGTCAAGTCTAGTTTACCCTGGAGCTTTCCTCAAAAATTTTTTGGTAAGAGTTCATAACTTATTAATAAATCTGGAATTTAGTTTTAAGGAGTGGGATGAACCTACACCCCTCTCGGTGGGCAAACTGTGGAAACTCTGGCGTCGATGGAAGGTAAAGAGATAGATGAGCAAGGATATTCCCATATTACTCATTAATATAAACACCACTTCCAATATAACTGCTTTTCAATCCATTCCCATCTCTTTGGGCTATATAGCGGCATATCTTAAGATTAATGGATTCAACAGTCATATATTAGATGATCTTGAAGATAACACTCTAAGATTAGGAGAACTGAAGCAATTCATTTCAAAACATCACCCTATTTTGGTGGGCTTTTCAGCCTATCAGGCAAATATTGAAAGGATAAGGCTATATGCCAAATATATAAAATCTATTGACAGTAAGATTAAGGTAATAATTGGCGGCCCCCAAGCTACCTTCATGCCCACGGACGGTCTTCTTGACTTAAAATATGTGGATATTATTTGCAGGAGCGAGGGTGAAGGGGTTATGCTTGATGTGGCTAGGTCCCTTTGTAACAACCATTCTCTCTCGAAGGTCCAAGGCATCTCTTATATGGAAGGAGATGCCCTGTACGATACTGAGTTGCCAAAGGGGTTTGAAGAACTGGATAAATACCCCTCTCCCTATTTACTTGACATCATAGATTTATCCCAAAAGGAAGCAGCCATGGTGATTACCTCCAGGGGTTGTATATATCACTGTATCTTTTGTTATACCCCAAGGGCCTCCCACTTTAAGATTCGGTTTCATTCTATAGAAAGGGTTATGGATGAAATAAGATATTGCATTAAAAAGGGAGTCACCCGATTTTGGTTCGCAGATCCTAACTTTTCTTTTTCTCCAAAAAGAACAGAGAAGTTGATGGACCAGATACTTAGGGAAAACCTGAAGATCTCCTTTTGGTGCCAAACGCGATATGATTTGGTAAACGAATCCCTGCTAAAAAAGATGAAGAGGGCTGGAGCCGCAACCATTGCCTACGGATTGGAATCAGCGAGTAAGCCTATATTGGAGGGAACCAAGAAGAATTTGGATGTAGAAAGACTACCTAAGGTGGTTAAACTAACCCAGTCCCTAGGGATCGATGTAGAGTTATTTAGCATTTATGGATTGCCCGGTGAAACCCTAGATGATGCCCGCAAGACC
>DTXE01000384.1 GCA_012962595.1 Syntrophaceae bacterium
AACCCGTCCATTTCAGATTTTAGTTTTTTAATTCCATAAGATCTTTTTCTATATTTGTCTTCAGCCGTGTGAGCCTTTGACTTTCACGTAGTCTCATACATCAATTCGCCTTCTTCTACTATTGTTTCTTTATATCTATAGTCTTCTAAGGGTACCAAATCTATACTAAAACCCTTTTCACACCCAATTGCTCCAGGACTGCTGCACACCTTTTAGCGCATTCCCTTGCAGACTCTGCCAGCCTCTTCTTTCTACTTCTCGTTTTCTGGCCTTTCAAGCCAACCTATCACGTATCTCTGATTTTTGGAGATCTTTAACCAAAAGTAACCGAACTTATGGATTAAAGTCAAGATTTTTGATTTTATGTGATAGCAATTGCCCAGAAATATGTATCCGTGGCATTTCTTGACAATAGCCCCTTTAGTGTTTAGTTTATTGATGAACAAACATTTTTTGGAGAAATTATATGAGATTTGAGCAATTTACGTTAAAGGCCCAGGATGCACTGGAAACTGCCCAAAGACTCTCCTTAGAGCTACAAAATCCCCAGGTAGAAGTGGAACATCTCCTTAAGGCTATGATAACCCAATCAGATGGAATAGTCCCTTCCATCCTTCAGAAACTGGGAGCCAATTCTAAGAATATTATTCAAGAGGTTGAAGAAATCTTAGAAAAACTCCCTAAAGTCAGTGGTGCTACGGGAGGGAGGTTATATGTCTCCCCCTTGCTTAGCCATGTATTGGATAATGCCTTTAAAGAGGCTCAGGGCATGCGAGATGAATATGTGAGTGTGGAACATCTGCTGATGGCTACAGCCGATGAGAAAGAATCTCCTTCATCAAAAATTCTGGCATCAGAAGGGGTTACCAGAGAAAATATCCTTAAGGTGTTGATGAGCGTTAGGGGTCATCAACGGGTAACCGACCAAACTCCAGAGGATAAATACCAACCACTTGAGAGATATGGCAGAGACCTAACCCTTATGGCAAAAACCGGAAAATTAGACCCAGTTATCGGTAGAGATGACGAGATAAGACGCATTATTCAAGTACTATCCAGGAGAACAAAAAACAATCCTGTGCTAATAGGGGAGGCAGGTGTTGGCAAGACTGCCATTGTTGAGGGACTGGCCCAGAGAATCGTAGCTGGAGATGCCCCAGAGGGATTGAAAAATAAGCGAGTTATTGCCTTAGATGTAGGCGCACTAGTGGCTGGAAGCAAATTTAGAGGCGAATTCGAGGATCGATTGAAGGCAGTATTAAAAGAAATTCAGGAGTCACATGGTGAGATCATCCTATTTATCGATGAGCTTCATACTGTGGTTGGGGCGGGAGCTGCAGAGGGTGCAGTGGATGCCTCTAACATATTGAAACCACCCTTAGCCAGGGGAGAATTACACTGCATTGGAGCCACCACCGTAAATGAATACAGAAAATATGTAGAAAAAGACCCTGCTCTAGAGAGGAGGTTTCAGCCCATTCCCGTTTTTGAACCCAGCGTGGAAGACACCATTAGCATATTGAGAGGCCTAAAAGAGAAGTATGAGCTCCACCATGGTGTAAGGATAAAGGACTCAGCCATTGTGGCCGCTGCCACATTATCCAATCGATACATTACCGATCGATTTCTACCGGATAAGGCGGTGGATTTAATTGATGAGGCTGCATCCAAGCTACGAATTGAAATTGATAGCTTACCTGTGGAAATTGACGAGGTGGAGCGAAAAATCATTCAACTTGAAATCGAAAGAGAGGCCCTAAAGAAGGAGACCGATGAGACCTCACAGGAAAGATTAAAGAAGTTGGAAAAGGAGCTCTCAGATCTTCGGGAAAAAGGCAACATCATGAAGGCTCACTGGAACAATGAGAAGGAAACCATCCAGAGGATCCGGCAGATAAAAGAGAGGATTGAAGCCGCTAAATTAGAATCCCAAAAATCAGAAAGGGAAGGTGATTTAACAAAGGCTGCAGAATTGCGGTATGGGACTTTAGTGGATTTACAAAAGGCCTTAGAGGCAGAAAATAAAAAACTGGCAGAATTACAAGGAACTCAGAGGATGCTTAAGGAAGAGGTTGATGCAGAGGATATAGCGGAGATCGTGGCTAAATGGACAAATATACCAGTCTCAAGGCTCATGGAAGGTGAGATTCAAAAGCTGCTAAAGATGGAAGAACGCCTTAAGATGCGGGTTGTAGCACAAGATGAGGCTATAGAGGCAGTTTCTAATGCCATTAGACGCGCTAGATCAGGTATACAAGACATTAACCGTCCCATTGGTTCCTTCATGTTTCTAGGACCTACTGGTGTGGGTAAGACTGAATTGGCAAGGGCACTGGCTGAGTTTATGTTTGATAGTGAGCAGGCAATAATAAGACTTGACATGTCAGAATATATGGAGAAGCACACTGTAGCCAGGCTCATTGGGGCGCCTCCTGGTTATGTGGGATATGAGGAAGGTGGACATCTTACCGAATCTGTGCGTAGACGCCCTTATTCCTTAGTCCTCTTTGATGAGGTGGAGAAGGCTCACCCCGATGTATTTAATGCCCTTTTACAGATATTAGACGATGGAAGGCTTACCGATGGGCATGGGCGGACAGTTGACTTTAAGAATACCATTATTATTATGACATCCAATATAGGGAGTGAGTTAATTCGCGATTTAGGGGAAGAAGATCGGGGAGAGATAGAACGCCGCGTTACCGAAGCCCTGCGCAATCACTTTAGGCCAGAATTTCTGAACCGAATAGATGAGATCATAATATTCCATAATCTGAATCGGGAGCATATCAAAAGAATTATCGATATCCAGATAAGTTTATTACAAAAGAGGCTGGATGAAAAGAAAATTTATATCA
>DTXE01000385.1 GCA_012962595.1 Syntrophaceae bacterium
GGAACTGGTGCATAAGGCCCAAGAAAGATAGAACCTGCATGTTTGATATGTGGCAAAATAGCATAAGGGTCTGAGGTCACAATCTGCAGATGTTCAGGTGCATAGCTATTTGAAAAATTGATGGCTTCATCCAAAGTATTAGCAATAAGGATGGCTGAATAACGGCTAAGTGCCGTTTCTATGATATCCTTCCTTGGAAGATTTGGGCTCTCATTTGCTATAATCTCCGAGACCTCTTGTGCCAAGGTTTCAGATGTGGTAACCAATACCGCTGTTGCCTCCTGATCGTGCTCCACTTGAGAGAGCAAGTCGAAAGCTATTAAACGTGGGTGGGCAGTTTCATCGGCTATAATCAACACCTCACTGGGTCCTGCAGGAGAATCGATATCTACTTCCCCAAACACAATCATCTTGGCACAGGTTACATATTTATTACCAGGCCCCACAATTTTATCTACCTTAGGTACTATAGAAGTCCCATAAGCCATGCTAGCAATGGCCCAGGGACCACCTATCTTAAAGATTTGGTCGGTTCCTGCGATATGGGCAGCCACCAAGGTGGTTGGATTTACAGCCATACCTTTGCTCGGTGGGGTACAAGCGATGACCTTCCTTACCCCCGCAACCCTGGCCGGTATGATGGTCATAAGCACGCTGGATGGATAGCTTGCCAATCCTCCTGGCACATAGGCCCCTGCACAGTCAAGGGGTCTTATTAATCTTCCTGCCGTTATTCCCTCTGAAACCTCTATGGACCACATCTCTTTTTCAACCTGAGATTTATGAAACTTTTCTATATTGGTTGCTGCCACCTTTAGTGCATCTACGATCTTGGCATCAGTTGCATTATAGGCTTGATCGATTTCCTTATGGCTTACTTCTAAGTCATCCAGCCTTATGTCCTGTTTATATTTTTTATAGTGAGCCAATAAAACCTCATCCCCCTTTTCCCTTACATCCATGACAATCTTTCTCATATCAGGGTATATGGCTGAAATATCCTCCATGGAACGCCTTATTATAATATTTTTCCTGTCTTCTGCTATGCGACCTAAATATTCAGGGACCAATTTCGGCATACTTGCTCCTTTTTTATCAAAATTTGAATGAGAGCCTTTTCAGGGCCCTCTGGGTATCTAAGTTTTATATCATAAAAAGACTTGTAGGGTCTATATGTTTTCCTTACCCCTTCTCTATAAGCTATTTTGGCCCCAACTAAAAGATTTTCTGAGGAGGGTTTTCAGAGCCCAGCTAAAAGTTATTGACAACCCTCTATTACCCTTTACAATCAATTACTAGTATTGCCATAAAGATGGGTTGAGCCTTATGAGCATGAAACCCTCATGGCCCTTGGGGCCACAAGGAAGCATGAAACATTCATGACCTTCAGTCACAAACAAATATGAAAATGCAACATCCATGTAACATAATTTCTATCATTTTGCACTATCTCTTCTATATGTTTTCCCATATATTTTCCAAA
>DTXE01000386.1 GCA_012962595.1 Syntrophaceae bacterium
CATGTGAAAATAGCTCCTCTTGTTTAAATTCCAAATCCCAAGCATCAAATACCAAACATTGTTTGGAATTTGGGATTTGGGATTTTGAATTTTAATCCCTGCCTATATTCCATTTTCATGTATACCTCTCACTGTTTGTGGTACAGTACCTCCTCTGCTGCCTTTACACCTGATCCCAATTCTAATACATAGCCCAATTCCTTCAAGGTCAATTCTAGGGCAGAAATGGTGGCTATAATGTCGAAGGTATTAATATATCCCATATGTGAAATCCTAAATATCTTGCCCTTGGCCTGACCTTGACCACCTGCCACAGTGATCCCATATTTTTCCCGCATGATGGACACTATCTTTTGTCCATCAATCCCTTCTGGGGCCTCAATAGCAGTTAAGGCCTCGGAGGGGCTCTCTTTGGAATACAGTTTGAGTCCCATAGCATTCACCGCAGCCTTTGTGGCAGCAGACATCCTTTTGTGGTGGTTGAATATAGCCTCGATCCCTTCTTTTTTTATCATATTGAGAGCTTCCTTAAGCCCCATAATCAATGACACCGGTGAGGTATAAGCCCCTTGATTTTTAGAAATGGCCCTTCTTTCTTTTAAGAAGTCAAAGTAGTATTTGGGTAGTTGGGATCTCTCTACAAATTTCCATGCCTTATGGCTAACACTCACAAATGACAAGCCAGGTGGAAGCATCAGGGCCTTCTGGGAGCCACCAATTACTATATCGAGATGCCAAGTATCTACCGGGATATCAAAGGCACCCAGGGCCGAGATAGCATCCACAATGATGATGGTGTTCTTATGTTTGTGAATGATGTCTCCTATCTCCATGATAGGGTATTTAACACCGGTAGAGGTCTCATGGGCCTGAGTAAACACTGCTCTAATGCCGGGATCTTTCTTGAGCCTCTTTTGGATTTGATCAGGGTCAATGGATCTTCCCCATTCTATATCGATATTGTCCACTTTGATGCCATAGGCCATACAAATCTCGGTCCAACGCTCACCAAATTTCCCTCCCCTAACAACCAATGCCTTATCACCTGGTGAGAGTGTATTGGTAACCGCTCCTTCCATAGCACCTGTGCCTGAAGAGGCAAATATTAGGACTTCGTTCTTGGTCTGAAACACATACTTAAGGCCTTCTCTTACTTCAGATAGGATGCTTTTGAACTGAGGTCCACGATGATGAATGATAGGTTGTGCCATAGTAAGTAAAATTTCAGGGGGAACAGGCGTGGGTCCAGGTGACATTATATATCTCTTCTCCAAAATGCATCCTCCTCTTGGCCTAATTAGTAAAAAATCATAGAATCAATTATTAAAACTGTCAAGCTTGTCAACCAGTCTCCACCATGCAGGATACATGATTGACGTATTACCCTGCATTTTTGTATCTTGCATCATACATCCAACGGCATTAAAAATTATAGAAGTCTTCATTTTTATTTAAGACGGTTGCTCTATCCTTTTTGATCAATACCATATTTTCCAGACGTACTCCGCCTATCCCTGGTAGATAAATACCAGGCTCAATGGTAACAATCATGTTTTCTTTTAAAATGCTCTCGGAATTCTTGTTAAGTCTTGGAGCCTCATGAATTGCCAATCCAACGCCGTGACCCAGTGAATGACCGAAATAATCCCCATATCCCTTTTGAACAATAATGTTCCTAGCCAGCGCATCTGCCATTTTGACTTCTATACCAGCCCTTATGTTCTGGATAGCATGTAGCTGGGCCCTTCTTACAATACTATATATCTCTTTAATTTTTTCTTCTGGTTCCCCAATAAAAATGGTACGGGTCATATCCGAGCAATAGCCTTCAAATTTGGCCCCTATATCG
>DTXE01000387.1 GCA_012962595.1 Syntrophaceae bacterium
GGAGTTTGCCGACAATGCGGGGCATATTCAGTACATGGTCATATAAAAACTTTAAGGCACTCACGGCCTGGTTATGGTAAGACCTGGATATCCTTTCTTGGTCCACAAGATGCAGGAGATATTCTTTTATATATCCCTCATCCAGTTTCTTAGGGTCTTCCCTAAAGTGACGCATGTAACGGTTAATATGGTGCAAATATGCCTTCTGGGTCTTCTGGCTATATCTCCTCAACCTAAACTCTTTCTTGACCCCCTCTATGATCTGTTTTTCATAAGGCACCGCTATATTAGCCTTTGGATAGACAGAAACTTGTAATGCAGGGTCTACATGGATATTTTCTCCATCAAAAATCGATAAAATCTTCCCTAAAATGTCCTCTGAATAAAGGAAACTCCAATGTTTTTCTTTTGGATGCCACCTGTAACCCTCAACAGTCTTGACCTTTTGGATACGAGCGGGATCATACGAGAAGGCCATAGTTATCTTGCCTGATGCATCCTTGCCGATTTTTACAGTTTCTCCCCTATGCTTATCAGAATTTCTCATATCCATCCGGCTAAAGTTATTACCATAATCTTAAAGGTATTTCTTTAACAAAAAGAGCTTTTGGTTCGTAACGGGAATCAAAGTAACCTGGTATCTTCACAGAACAAAATCTAATCTTTCCCGAGTAACAAACTCTACAACCCAATCTTTAATCTTTTCCTTCTTTAAGCGGCTTACCAATGCATCTAGCGATACATCATGATCAATAACCTTTTGGGTTATAATAGCAACGAATTCCCCGTCAAACCTTTCGACCAGTTCACTATAGTTTTCCTGAAACCACTTATAGTTCGCATCGGTTCGGTCAAAAAGCTAATTGAACTTTTCATCATGAATTACTTTCATGTGAAAATAGCTCCTCCAATCTATAGGCAGGAGGGTTTCTTTTTTGCTAGCTCCTTTTCTTTAAATTCCAAATCCCAAGCATCAAATACCAAATAAATTCAAAACTTAAATATCCAAAATCCA
>DTXE01000388.1 GCA_012962595.1 Syntrophaceae bacterium
ATCAGTAGTCCGTAAAGTAAATTAAAATAGCAGGGCAGAAGAATATTTATGAAAAAAGAAAACAACACTGCCCTGCGTAATAAACTATGGAATTATGATGTATTAAACCTTACGGTAAGAGTAATTAGAGACTTCTTAGGGTTGGATTCGAAGCCAAACGTGAAATACAGCGATAGAGCGATTATATGCCATCTTATTAATGCTTGTACCTCTTTGACCACGGTAAATCAAGTTAGCCAGAGCAGTAGCAACGCAGCTACGGAAGGCACGGTCAGGTATAGGCTGAGGAATCTCAATCTGGAAGAAGTTCAGCGTGCACTCAATCAGATGTTAAAGAGCAAAGCCATTAAGACGTTACCACGGAGAGCATTGACCTTTGCTATTGATTTCGTCCTCATACCATTTTACGGCGAGGAAGAGAACGAAGGGGATACGGTGAGATCGAAAGCAAAAGAAGGGACTACCAGATTCTTCGCTTATGCCTCTATCTATGTGATACTGAGGAACAAACGCTACACGTTGGCGGTGAAGTATTGTCGCAAAGGGGAAAGCGTGACGGATGTAATAGCGTTCGTACTCAACGAGGTCGAAGAAGCAGGTTTTAAAGTCCGGGGGCTCTACCTCGACAAGCAGTTTTTCACCGTGCCCGTCATAAACTACCTCCAGGGAATGGAAATACCTTTTATCATCCCGTGCGTCCCGAGAGGAAGAAGCGGGGGCATAAGAAACTTATTCGGGGGGAAGAAGAGTTACTCTACCCAGTATACGATGCACTCAAAGGGGAAAGAAGCCACTTTTCAGGTGAATATCGTGGTGAAATACTCTAAAGGGAAATACGACCGCCATAGTGTGGAGTACTTCGCTTACGCCGTCCATGGTATGGACATACAGGTTAAGCGAACATACAAAGAGTACAGGAAGCGTTTCGGCATAGAATCCAGTCATAAATTAATGAACACCGCGAGAGCGAGGACATCAGCAAAGAAGCCAGTTCGTAGATTGCTCTATGTAGGTATTGGCTTTCTCTTGATGAACATCTGGGTTTACGTGCAGTGGATGTATCTGAGCGTTAAAAGGAGAGGTGGACGAGCGCCCATCCAATGGGCGTTTAAGACCATGCTGAGGCAAGTCGCCAGAAGAATTG
>DTXE01000389.1 GCA_012962595.1 Syntrophaceae bacterium
TCCATTCTTTTAGGCGGTGGCAGAAATGAAAGTGCCAGAGGAATAAACAGAAAGGTGGTAAAGAATATACATAGGATGCTTATGGTGGCTACTAATGCCATGGATCTCATTGCAGGAAAGGGGAAAATGAGCAATGCCAAGAATCCAGCACTGTCAGTCACCATTGCCCCCGATGCCGTTCTTAAAAGCTCTCTGATGGTAGCCTTACAGGCTGCTTTATTTTCTCCCAGGTGGAGATACTCTTCATAGTAACGTTTTATTATCTGAACCGCATGGCTCACGGCTATGGCCAATATGAGGAATGGAACGGTGATACTCATAATATCAAGGGGGATTTTAAAAAGGCCCATAATTCCCAACCCCCATATAACAGTCATTAAGGCTGAGATGGTGGGAAGTATAGTGCCTCTTTTGCTTTTAAAGAAAACAAAGAGGAGGGCAATCATGCAAAGCAGCGCTAGCCCAAAGATATATCCCATCCTATTTAGGTGCTGATGTAGGTATCCCAGTTCAATGGGCCGCCCACCTATGTGGAAGTGGGTATTTTCATCCTCCTCCCTTTGTACTAGTCTTTTTACCTCCCTAAATATATAAGGATAATCCCATTCCCACTGAAAGTCTGCCTGGATGATGGTTCCCTTTTTATCCTTAGCCACTATGGGGCCATATATGAACTCATCGCGAAGGATGGCCTTTCTAATAGTGTCTAAGGACTGCTTGTCTCCATTTATGGCCCTTTCTGCCAGGGTTTCGAAGGGGATGGCATGTATTACCTCAATACCATCGGGATCAATGGTAGTATACATATATTTGAGCTTTCTGGAGGCGATGGATAGAATCCTATAGGGAACCACCCCTCTTAGTTCCTTGAGTCCCTGGGTGATTCTATAGACTTTTGACAATGTTTTCTCATTGAAGATATCCCCTTCATCCACCACCAGTCCTATAGTGATAAGATTGGTTCCCCCAAAGTCCCTCTCCATTTCCTTTTGGAGCTTAACATAAGGGTGTTTCTTGGGAGCAATGGTGGATAGATCATGGAAAATCTTGAGATGACGCATCTCAAACAGAAAAAAGCCAGTAATGGCTAGAATTGCCAGGAGAAATAAAACCCTCTTTTGAATAAGATAGTCAGAAAACCGATTTACCACAAAAGATCCTTTTCCTAACCTTCCTTTAGCAGAGAGCAAAGGGCTGAGAACAAGGAGTTATTAGCACAGACTGCATGCTCTCGGCTCTATGCTCTCAGCCGGTCTTAGAAATTGCCTCGGCCTGTTGCATAAGAACCTCAATGAGTTCCTCAACAAAGCCAATCTCGGTCTCCATCAGTTTTAAGGTATGTCTGGCAAGGATAATAAGATGATATGGGGATTTCTTTTCCATGAGGCCTTTTTCTAAATCCTTTGCCCAATCCCTGGTGATTTTTAAATTGGCCAAACGGTTGTTAAGCCTCTTTATGGCCAACTGAGGCTCAATGAGGTCCAGGAAGTAAAGGGATATATCGAGATTAAATAATGGTCTTTCGAGAATCAAGAAATTTCTATAAATCAATTTATAGAATTCCTTTTCCCCTTGGTTGGTAATATGGTACACGTATCTTTCGGGACGTTTTCCAGGTTTTTCGATAGTCTTTCGAACCAACCCCCTTTTTTCTAAACTGCTCAAGGCATAGTAAATTGGGCCAGAGCTTATATTGGTAAAGTTACTTAATTCATCATCGATGAACTTCTTTATCTCATATCCATGCCTTGGCCCATGCATAAGCAGGCCTAAAAGTACTAGATCGAGAATCATGTTTGTTACCCCTTAAAAATTTAAATTTGAATAGTTAAATTTAAATATTTTGTCAAGTATTTTTGGAAGGGCTATTTGTCATTCCTCAGGGTGGTTATTGTTTGGGATTGGGGATAAGATAGATATTAGTCTCTAGGAACCGCAAGCATCCTGTCCAGTGCCCTTTTAGCAGGTATCCTTACCTCCTCTGGTATCTTCACCACATTTTCCATGGTCTCTAGGGA
>DTXE01000390.1 GCA_012962595.1 Syntrophaceae bacterium
AACCTCTTCGAGTAGTTTATCAGAGAGTGAAATGGTTGGCAAGGAACAAGCAGAATCACCAGAGTGAATCCCTGCCTATATTCCATTTTCATATTTGTTTGTGACTGAAGGTGATGAATGTTTCATATACTCTTCTTTCTAAAAGCAAGTTTCCCAGGTTTCTTGACAGGCACCTACTATATCAGAGGTCCTGTGAAACATCAATCCTCTCTGCCCTTTACCTCCATGGTCTGACATGCAAATTTCTTTTTGCTATGCCCTTCTTACCCGGGTTAGAGTAGAGTCTAGAGAAAAGAAGTAAGTCCCTCAACACTCGTTCTCAATCCTTGATTCTGAAAGGGATAGGAGGACTTTCCCCAAAATTTTTGATAAAGCTGAACGTAAAAGGTAGTAGCAGTTGGCCCTTATCCTCTGTTCTCACCAAATTGGGTATTATTCCTGTTTTGGAAGCAAAGAGTACCTTTTATATCTTCATTTCTCACGGGGTTTAGGTCTCGAGCATTAGTGCTGTCCAGAAACTGTGCTTCTGAGCGAAAAACATGAACCCACATCCCTTAAAACTAAATTCCAGATCGAAAGTGTAGGTCTTAGAACTTGACAAATAAATATAAGGTTGTTATTCAACTAATTCAATTGAACTTATAACACTTTAGCTTAAGGGGGTGCCAATTAAGATGGAAACAAAAAGAGTAATCTGTAGCATTTGTGAAAGTGAATTTTGGACTAGGGGGAATAGGGCAAAGTACTGTAGTCCTGAATGTAGAAAGGATGGGATACTATTACGGAAAATCCACGAAAGTAAAAGTAGAGAGGGGTGGAGGAGAAAAAAGGCCTCACAGCATAAACTATGAGGCCAAAACCACCTTACACACTTACCGCTTTCGGGCTAGCGGGTTAGTGGCCTTCTATCCTTACACGAGTTAGTAATTTTTTGTCAAGCATTTTTATCAGAAAATTTTTACCCTCAAGTCTTTTAAACATTTACTTTCCAAAATCTCTTCTTTTTAATTCTCTTTATCTGCATTGCAAAAACACCATCAGAGTTTTTAAGCTTATTTGACAAGTGTTTTCTGATATAGTATCTATGCTTACTAGATATAAAACCGGGGTGTAAAGATGGAGGAATTCTCAAGGGTTGATAGATTACCTCCCTATGTTTTTAGTGCTGTCAATGCTACCAAAATGGAGGCCAGAAGACGAGGAGAGGATATTATCGATCTAGGAATGGGCAACCCGGATATCCCTACCCCCAAGCATATCGTGGATAAACTTATGGAAGCTGCTCAAAAGCCTCATAATCACAGGTATTCTGCCTCAAGAGGAATAGCTAATCTGCGGCTTGCCATAGCCAACTGGTATAGGCGTCGTTTCGATGTAGATATCGATCCTGAGACTGAAGCTGTAGTGACCATAGGTGCCAAAGAAGGACTTTCCCATTTAGTATTAGCCTTGGTCGGGCCAGGTGATGTAGTATTTACACCAAATCCTACCTATCCCATCCATCCCTATTCTGTAATCATCGCTGGTGGAGACCTCCGTTCTATTCCCATTAATGAAGACCAGGACTTTTTTGAAGATTTGGTTGCTGCTACAAAGCAGACCTGGCCTCATCCTAAGATGCTGATTATATCCTATCCTCACAATCCCACAACAGCGGTGGTTGAAAGAGACTTTTTTGAAAGGATTGTTGATTTTGCCAGGGAATATGAGCTAATTGTGGTACATGATTTTGCCTATGCCGATATTGTGTTTGATGGATATAAAGCCCCAAGTTTTATGCAGGTTAAGGGAGCCAAAGATATAGGTGTAGAATTATTTTCTTTATCCAAGAGTTATAGCATGGCTGGATGGAGGGTAGGATTTGCCGTAGGAAATAATAGGATAATTCAGGCCTTAACTCAGCTTAAAAGCTATCTGGACTATGGTATATTTCAACCTATTCAGATCGCCTCTATAATAGCCCTAAATGGTCCTCAGGATTGTGTTAAAAAAATCGCTATGACTTATGCGGAAAGGAGGGATGTATTGGTCAAAGGATTAAATAGCATCGGCTGGAAGGTCCAAAAGCCCAAAGCCACCATGTATGTCTGGGCAAAGATTCCAGAAAATTTTAGACATATGGGATCTGTGGAGTTTTCCAAGATGCTTATAGAAAAGGCCAAGGTGGCGGTCTCGCCAGGATTGGGTTTCGGTGAATATGGTGATGGATATGTGAGGTTTGCCCTGGTGGAAAATACCCTGCGCATAAAACAGGCCATAAGAGGGATAAGGAGGATAATGAGAAAGGCAACCTGGGAAACACTGAGACCTGAGGGCAAAGAGACTAAGCGGACCGGGTACAGGAAATGAATATAAATGTAGGACTAATAGGTTTTGGAACCGTGGGAAGTGGCGTGGTCAAGATTCTCCAGTCTAACCATGGGTTAATTGAGAAAAGACTGGGGGCATCCATCGTACTTAAGAAGATTGCCGATAGAGATATTCATAGCCCTAAGCCCATTCAGGTAGATAGAAGTTTATTGACCACTGAGGTCAACGAAGTTCTGGACGATCCGGAAATATCTATTGTGATTGAGCTTATTGGTGGTTATGAGCCAGCCAAGACCTTTATCTTGAGGGCCATTGAGAATGGGAAACATGTAGTTACCGCCAACAAGGCATTGCTTGCCACCCATGGCCAGGAGATATTTGCCGCTGCAGCCAAAATGAGGGTGGATATTGGCTTTGAAGCCAGTGTAGGAGGAGGTATCCCTGTCATTAAGGCCATAAAGGAGGGTTTGGTAGCTGATGACATCCGATCCATTTTTGGCATCATGAATGGAACTGCCAATTATATCCTTAGTAAAATGACCAATGAAGGAAGTTCTTTTGAGGAGGCATTGAAGGATGCTCAGATCAGGGGATATGCTGAGGCAGACCCTACCTTAGACGTAGAGGGTATTGATACAGTTCATAAACTGGCAATACTTATTTCCTTAGCCTATGGGGTTCATATCAGGCTGGAAGACATCTACACCGAGGGTATTACTAAGATAGAACCTATAGATCTAAAATTTGCTGATGAATTTGGATACAACATAAAATTACTAGCCATTTCAAAAAATGATGAAAGGGGGGTCGAAGCCAGGGTTCATCCTACCATGATTCCCAAAACCCACATCCTCTCTAATGTAAATGGTGTGTATAATGCCTTTCAAATCATGGGAGATTCTGTAGGGCACATTCTGCTTTATGGTCTGGGTGCAGGAATGATGCCAGCTGGAAGTGCAGTAGTAAGTGATTTAGTAGACTTAAGCAGAAATATCCTTTATGGCAGCATCAGGAGAGTTTCTCCTTTATCCTATCAGGATTATTGTATGGTGCCTAAATCCATTATTCCCATTGATGAATTGTTTAGCCGTTATTATTTTAGGTTCTCTGCAGTGGATCGTCCGGGCGTGCTGTCTAAGATATCAGGTATCCTGGGGCAAAATAATATCAGTATATCTTCCGTTATTCAAAAAGGGAGGGAAATCAAGGGCTCAGTACCTATAGTGATGATGACCCATGAGGCCAGAGAGGCAGATGTAAGAAGGGCCCTAGCTGAGATTGATAAGCTAGATGTAGTTACAGATAAAACTATCCTCATAAGGATTGAACACAAGGAGTTTTAAACCTCAAATAATCCCATGAAACCTTCATGACCTTCAGTCGCAATGAAAATGGAATATAGGCAGAGATTAAAATCCCAAATCTCAAATTCCAAACAATACCAAATATCAA
>DTXE01000391.1 GCA_012962595.1 Syntrophaceae bacterium
CAATTACTTTCAAAGGGGCTGATGGATTCTGGGGTGAACGTCATAGACCTTGGCATGACAGGCACAGAAGAAATATACTTTGCTACTTCCTACTTAAAAGCGGATGGGGGCATCGAAGTTACCGCAAGTCATAATCCTATGAATTATAATGGGATGAAATTGATACGTGAAAACTCAAAACCCATCAGTGGTGATACTTTATGACAGAAGCGTTGATAAAGTACCGTACTCTATGTGACTGGTATCGCAGGAGCGATAGCGACTATGAATATAGATACCAGGATGTACCAAGTCGCGGTATGTGGCACATATCTATAGATACTATATCTTCAGGTGGTGATACTTTATGACAGGCGGGATACCTGTTGAAGTACTTGTACTTCTAATTCCGCTGATTGTAACTTTTATTGTTCCATTCTTTAAACCACAAAAAGCTACAGCAATATCCTTTGCATCTTTTATAATACCTTTCTTTGTACTATTGTACAAATTACTGATAAGTGCAAGCTTTGAATTCCCATTGCTGGATTTTCCAGGACCAATTGGTGAATTCTATCTTTTTGGCGATGCAATATCTTACGCTATTGGGCTTACGATTTGCATAGTATCTGCGATGGTGGCTGCGTATTCACTATCCTATATGAAGCATAGGTTTGAGGAAATGGAACTTGAATCTGAAACTGAGTTCAAAAAGTTCTTCTTCTTTTATAACTTCTATGCTACCTCGATGTTATGGCTTGTATTCAGCGGAAACTTGATACTGCTGTACATATTTCTGGAAATAGCATTGATTACATCATTTTTGCTGATATACATGTACGGCTATGGAAACAGGCAGTGGGTGGCAATTCTGTATTTCATCTGGACCAATATAGCTGGAGTTTTAGCTTTGGTTGGATTTTTGATGATTGCTTATGATAACTCAACTTTAGCATTAAAAGGCATAACTTCAATAGGCTTTACAGCATGGCTTCTGATATTCTTGGGAATGATTATAAAGTTGCCAGGCTTAGGTCCTCATATATGGCTACCATGGGCACATGCAGAAGCACCAACGCCAGTGAGCGCGTTACTAAGTCCATTAACTGTTGGTTTGGCAGGATACATTCTACTTAGAGTATATTTAGTAGATCCATGGTTTATAGACACCTACAAAATACCGATTTTAATTTATGCCATAATATCGAGCATTTATGCTGGTTTTTCAGTATTTAAGCAAGATGATTTCAAGAGGTTACTTGCATATTCTACAGTTTCTCAAATGGGCTATGTTTTAATAGCAATATGTCTTGGTCCTTTTGGATTGATTGGTGTCGTAATACAATATATATCCCACGCTTTTGGCAAGTCCATACTTTTCATGTCTGCGGGATCATTGATTGCAGTATATCATGGATTGAGAGATATTGGAAAAATGGGGGGATTGCATGAATATGTTCCAAATATTTCAAATTCAGCGTTAATGGGGTTCATGACCTTAGGGGGAGTGCTCACTATAGGCATGTTTGGTGAGTTCTTCATACTGTATGGTATTGTTGACACATTTGGTAAAGATAGTACCTTAATAGATTACTTGTGGCTTATCATTGCAGTAATAGTGGTATTCATAATCTCTGGATTGTACAGTTTCTATACCCTTAGACGAGTATTCTACAGAACTCCAAAAGAATTTGAAACTCCAAAAGTTAGCAAGTTACTTTATGTACCAATGTATATAATTGGCTTGATTGCAATCGTATTCATTTTTCCACCGCTTGCAACTGGACTTGTTCAGAACCTTATTCAAAACATTACGAGTATTATTGGAGGTTTACCATGAGCGAGCTAATGTCTTTACTACTAGCATTACTATTTTTTGTTCCAATACTGAGTAGTGTTCCAATAGCCTTTGCATGGGTGTATCGAAGAGAGGAACCATGGGTAAAAAAACTCCCAATCTTATCAGTAATAGGGCTTTTCATATCCCTTGTCATCGCGTTGTACATTAAATTTTATGTTCCAGATGGCCCCCATGTAATTAACTGGCTTCCAGATTTAAACATTAACTTTGTTTTTATCTTTGACTACTTAAGCAAGAACATGGGTGTTTTAACTGCTCTTATTGCCTTTTTAATCGGAGTATATGGTCTGGAGTACATGAAGGACGATTACAGACTTGGATGGTACTGGTTCTTCTTCAATTTATTTACTGCTTCGATGCTTTTAGTGGTTTACAGCGATAACTTGCTAATGCTACTAATTGGATGGGAAGGTCTTGGATTGGCATCATGGGGATTAATAGGACACTGGTTCAGAGATGACGATGATATATCCTTTGTTGGAATGAAGGACAGAAAAATATTAGGTTTAAGTCTGCACTGGTCTCCGAGTTTTGGTGGTTGGAGAGCAATTTCAACAATAAGGGTTGGAGATATGCCAATGTTCTTTGCAATAGCAGCCATCTTTGCATTAACGAGTGCACTTGGCACACCAAATCTCAATATTTCAGAAATTCCATGGCAAGAGTTATTCAAATATATAGGATCAGCTGGCACAATAATATTGTTAATTGCATTAATGATTGGACCTTTTACCAAATCTGCACAATTGCCATTCAGTGAATGGCTTATGACTGCAATGACTGGTCCAACCACGGTCAGTGCTTTGCTTCACAGCGCAACAATGGTTGCAGCTGGAACTTATATCTTCATGAGGCTAAGTTGGTACATCAAACCTTGGGATATGCATGCTGCACCTGGATTGGAAACAGTATATCTGGTTGTACTATTTTTGGGATTAATATCTGCTTTATATGGCGCATTGGTTGCAGTTGGATGTCGTGAAAGAAAAGTGTTGCTAGCGGCAAGTACAATGTCTAGCTTGGGTTTGATGTTTGGTGCTGCAGCCGCTTCATTCTGGGTAGGAGAGATTGGAGTATCAGTGGCATTCTGGTATTTAATGGTTCATGCATTTGCAAAAGCAACTTTATTCTTGGTCGCGGGACATCTTATACATGTTACACATAACAGATTCTGCGTTGGTGATAAAGAAGTTGCAAAAAAGTTGAAAGTAACCTATTATGTAACGATATTTGCAACGATAACTCTAGCTGGAATTCCACCCCTAACTGCCTTCTGGGTTAAGTCTGGAATGGATGAAGTAATGCATACATTAATCGAGGAAGGAATGTTAGCCCCTCTAGTGCTGCTATTAATAACTTCAGTTATATATGCGGCATTCTTGGCTAAGTTCTTGAGCCTAAACTTCATAAAGGGTGAAAAAGCTCACTTAAGTCTACATGGTGGCAAAATAATGGCTACTGCATATACAGTTATGGTTTCCATGCTCATAGTTTTGCTGATGTATGTAATATTGAGTCATGGTCATGTAGAATCAGAACTCATTCATATGGGGCTTGAAAGAAACTCGATGATAGTTGGTTTGGTAGTGATAGTGTCATATTCATTTGCCATATTTAAGCCAAGCATAAAGGCATTATATTCAGTAGGTACCTTTTTAGGAGATAGGATGTACATGGCTTTCCTTAATGACTTCATAGTTCCGAAAATTGGATGGGCTATTGCAATAGTTGTTGATTACGGCAACAGATCGATAGATTACTCCTGCCACAAGGCAATTCCATCTCTGTTTGAAGTAAGTTCACACAATATTAGATCTATCCAGAGTGGATATTTGAAGAGATATATGAAAATCGTTTTAGGATTGGTAATGGTCATACTTGTAGCTATATCAATAATAGGGATGTGATAGAATGGAATTCTTAGAATTTTTAGTTTTTTTTAGTTCCTTAATACTTCTTACCCTAGGAGCGGCGCTATCTTTTAAGACGAACAAAGGTGCACTTTTGATTTGTTTGGTAGCATTGCTAATAATACTGCCGATGTCAAAGTTAAACCCTTATGTTGCGTTCGTGATTGTCATAGCGATTCTAAACCTAATCTCGTTGGAAATTCTAAAACACAATCAGATAAAAGGTGTTGATTATGCTTTAGTGGCTTTGATGGCAATAGCAACCATTTTTGTAATTTACACCCGCGATCTGGTTTTAGTGTTAGCAACCTTTGTCTTGGTTTCAGTGCCTACTTATGTGTTAATAATGATAAGTGATAAGAAAGCCAATGTGGATACTGGCATTAAATATATCACTTTCATGGTTATTGCAACCGTACTCTTCCTAATTGGAGCGGTACTGCTAATCTATGCACATTCAAACCATATTAGCAATCTTTACATAATAGGCTATATAATGTTCATACTTGGCTTATGTTTGGAAATTGGGTGTGCACCTCTGCATGAATGGGTTCCAGATGTTTTTACGAGTGCAGATTCGATACCCCTATCGATAATAGCATCTTTAGCTAAAATAATTCCATTCATTGTTGCCTACAAGATTTTAATAACTACTACTTTCAACCCTTTGACAGCATCGATATCAATTTTTGTAGCACTAATTGCAGCAATTTCGATGTTTATTGGTAATATAGGGGCATTAACTGCTAAAGAGCTGAGCAGAGTGCTTGCATATTCAACAGTTGCAAACATGGGTTACATTCTGGCAACTTTAGTTGTTTTTGTAAATGTGGAATATGTTTATTTAGCATTAACTGGTGCTTTGCTTCAGCTTTTCGTAAACTCTTATGGCAAGATTGGATTTTTCACCTCAATAAAAGAAGGAGGAGCTTCAAAGCCCTTGATGTACATGCTTGCTTTGTCATTCATAGGCTTGCCACCATTAATGGGCTTCTGGTCTAAGCTTTTCATACTATCTTCCTTAGTTTATGTTGGCTATATATGGCTTGCGGTAATTCTGGTTATAAATGCTGCCATATCAGTACCATATTATTTAAGGCTTGCCAGTGAGCTAAGCATATCTCCAAAAGTTAGCTTGGCGAACTTTATAGCCTTAATAGCGGTTATAATAACTTTAATAACCATCCTTCCACCAAACTGGTTTATGGAAGCAATGAAAACTCTGATTTAGGAGCGTTAGCGACTATGATAATAGGGGCAAGGGATTTCGGATTGATGATTGCTGATTGCGGACATACCGATTGCGGATCCGAAACCCGAAATCCGAAATCCGAAATCGGTACAC
>DTXE01000392.1 GCA_012962595.1 Syntrophaceae bacterium
ATTTTAAAAAGTATATTTCCGGCTTGCACATACTCTCCCACAGAAACTAACCTTTGGATTATTATGCCATCCATGGGGGCATATATCCTGGTGTCCTTGAGTTTCTTCTTGGCAAGGTTTAAGGTTGCTTTGGCACTCTCCAACTGTGCCTCACCTAGACGCACCTTGGTAACCATGTCATCATAGTCTTGTTGAGATATCATCTCTTCTTTAAGGAGTTGTTCCTTTCTATGTAAAGTCACTCTCAAATTTTCCAGGCTGGCCCTGGCCTCCTCTACTTGTGCCTTCCTTCGTTCAACCTCTAAGCGAAAACTTTCATCTTCAATAATAGCCAGCATCTGCCCCTTTTTTATGGCATGACCTTCATCCACTAGCAGCCTTTTCACCTTTCCATCAATCTCAGGACTTATGGAAACCTCTTCATTTGGCAGGAAGGAACCCACTGCTTTCACAATATGCTCTACCCTTTGTATGGTGGGTCTGGTTATCTGCACCTTGATTAGGCCCTCTTTTTCTGCCTGTGCAGTTGTACTATCTGCATCATTTTTGCCACAACTCCAGGTCAAAAGATAAAATAAAAGTAGTATCACTGTACCGGGCAGGCTATTTTTTTTCATATCTCCTTGATATTGTGTCCGTAAACACATTAGGAGTCTCAATGGATTTCAATTTATTCTCCGGACACGAACGTAACACAGACCTAGTTTCATTTAGGGGCTTTAGCTATATAATCTTTGGCGAATAGGCCAATAACTTTTTCTAGGTTAAGAAGGGCTACTTGATAGTCGTACGTTTTGGTAATAAGCTCGGCCTTGGCAGAATCCAAGGCGGTGAGTGCATCGGTAACGTCCAAGCTGGTGGCCAATCCTACCCTGAACTGCTTAGAGATAATATTATAATTTTCCTGAGCCAGTTCCACTTGTTTCTTTAGATTATCTAATGTCTTCTCATAAGTGTCTACTTTAAGCATGGCGTCTCTCACTTCTATCTGAATAGCCTTTTTCAAGTCTTCCAAGGCCAGGTGGGCTTGACGTAAGTCCTTTTGTTTTTCCTTCAGATCCCAGATTCTTATGCCTCCTTCGAATAAGGGCACACTGACCTTGAACACAGCATCCCAGGTCTCATCCTTGAAGGCAAATGTCTCTGGCTCAAGCCTGTGGTAAGTCCAGACAACATCTAGACTAGGATGATACCTGGCTTTCACCAGGTCTTTACTCTCTTTAGCGATATCTATCTTCAGATTGCTAATCTTGTAATCATACCTATATTTAAAGGCCTTATTAATGAGGGCTTCATAATTCTCACCAAGCTTTGGTAAGGCCGGTGGTTTTACCACATCATAATCTCTTATTTTTACCCCTATAAGATTGATGAGGGTATCTTTGGCCAACTGTAGATTATTTTCGGCCTCAACCAGATTGCGCTGGGCCTTGGTGACATCCACCTCACCTCTCAATACTGCAGGTTTGGTGACCTCGCCCACCCTGAATCGGACCCGTACTACTCTCAGTCCTTCCTCAGCTAAGTTAAGTATCTCCTTGGCATTTTTTACTAGCTCCTTTGCTTTAAGCACCTGGTAGTATGATTGAGCCACCCTAAATAAGGTTTCTTGAATGGTTTGGTAGTAAGATTCTGTACTACTATCTACAAACCGGGAGGCCTGCCGCCTCAGAGGAAAAACCGCCCCTTGATAGACTGGTTGCGTTATCTCAAAGTCCCCACGCCACGTCTCCAGAGGCCGAGCGACATAGTCCCCAAATTTAATTTCTTCACTTTCCCGGACGAACTCACCACGGATATAGGCCCTAGGTGTCACCACAGAAAGGGCCTTTTTGGTGAGAAGTCTGCTTTTTTCTACATCCTTTTTGGCAATCATAATATGTTCATGAGTCTTCAGAGCCAGACTATATGCCTCTTCCAGTGTAATGACCATTTTGGACTCCTGAGAGTACGAAACATATGGAAAATACAAAACATATAAGACAGTTGTTAGAATCAAGATATGGAAATTTTTACACATAGACCCTCCTAAAAGTTTTTAGTTCCCATGTTAAACACCTGCCATTTCTTATCTCTTATCCACCATTTTACTTCTCATCCTCGCCTCTTACTTTTTATTTTTTTGCAGTAATCCCTGCACCATAAGACTGAATGTACTCTCAAAATAGGATTCATAAGGAAAATTTTGATCGAAATTTATTCGGTATAAAATGTTCGAAACCATTTCATAAAGGATCGTGGCCACCTCTGAGCGGTCCTTTATATGAAATATACCCTTATGCTCACCCTCAGAGAGCACGGACTCCAAAATGGCCAGATACTGTGGCTTGAACTCTTCAGCCACACCCACAATTTTCTGAAGCAGTCTTTCGGGCTTTACCGAAAATGAAAAGATACTGGTCTTCTTATCCATCACATAGTTAAGCCTGGTTTTCAGCAGATGGTAGAGCTTCCTCTCTGGTGTACACCTAGATTTTTGTATCTCTATCCATTTGCCCACAAGTTCAGTTCGGAAAAGGCGGACCAATTCTAACAGGATCTCCTCTTTACTTTTGAAATGAAGGTAAATGCTTCCCTTGCCGATATCTGCGTCCCTGGCAATCTCCTCTACGGTAGTCTTGTGGTACCCATATTGGATGAATCTTTTGGCAGCCACTTCAAGAATAGTGTCTCTGATATCCCCCATATCTGACCATTGACCAAATTTGTTTTTTGGTCATAATAGCTTTGAATGTGAAATTTGTCAATATCTTTCTAAGAGGGCCCCGAAAGGCCTTTTCAGGGCTCTCTCAAGGAACGTATTTATTTCTGGCACAGCTTATCTTCGATATGAAACAGGCGAATCCTAAAGCTAAAGTAGCGGTGAAACTTGTATCAACTGCTGGTGTAGGAACCATCGCTGCAGGTGTAGCCAAAGCCTATGCAGACAAGATCATTATCTCCGGTGGAGATGGTGGTACGGGTGCAGCACCTATTGGTTCCATACGTTTTGCAGGTAACCCTTGGGAGTTAGGACTTATAGAGGCA
>DTXE01000393.1 GCA_012962595.1 Syntrophaceae bacterium
ATGCATGAGTAATCATAGGAGTTTTAGCTTTGTCTGCTATCGGAGCCATAGCCATAGAGATACTAGATGCAACTTCATAAACGCTCATATAGCGGGGGCAAGGAATAGGATACAGCCTTTCATAGGTCAGCCCTCCCAATTCATCATCTAAACCCCAGATACCATCCTGCTTCCTTGTTTGTTGTGATAGAGGTAAGCCTGAAGACTTGATCTGTAAATCGTTTAGTGAATCTTCCTGGAATAAAGCTTAGTTCCTCAAATGGGATTCTGTCATCCTCAATACAGGGCAGTTTTTTTATGGGGATGTGGAGGAAGACCCTTTTCAAAGGATATGGGGAGATCTTCTACAGTTATAGACCCCAGGCTATGAATAGGGGCATCATGTACCTTCCCACACAAAGAAGCGAAAAAATTTAGGGCATTCTAGATGGGTTATTAATAAGTGCAATCAAAATTTTGACTATGGTTTATGGGAGAGATAGAGATTGAGGGTAGATTTCTTATATCTTTTGTGGTAGGGTTATATGAGGATGAGAACATTTAAGGATTCCGTTTAAAGAGATCACCGCCAACTCATGCTGACGGGAGATATGTTTTCGGTTTAGAGAAATACGGTTCGTGGGATGAATATGAAGATAGTTATGAAATTCGGTGGAACCTCACTAGGGTCTGGTGAATCGATTCGGAGTGCTGCCCGTATTATTGCCAGCCATAACCAGAGGAATGAGTTACTGGTAGTTGTCTCTGCCATGGCAGGAGTGACCGACTCGCTCATAAGCATTGCCAACAAGGTGGTACATAACCCCGATGAAAAAATTATACCACGATTCATTCGCAAACTAAGGATTAAACACTTCGCTGCCTGTGAAGAAGCCCTACAAGAGAAAAGTAGACAGGAGAAAGTGAAAAAAAGGATTAATGACCTTCTTCTTGAGGTAAGGGTTTTGCTCCAGGCCGTACAGAGCCTTGAAGAGCTTTCTGATGGATCACAAGACAGAATTATCAGCTATGGGGAAAAGTTGGTGATTCCCATTTTACAAGCAGCTCTTCAGGAAAAGGGTATAAAAAGCAGGTTATTTTTTGGTGAGCATCTTATTGTGACAAATGATAATTTTGGAGGTGCCCAGTATTTAGAGAAAGAGACCGTTAACTGTTTAAACGAAAGCCAGATCCTACAAAGGAATACAGTGGCTATAGTTACAGGATTTGCTGGCAGAACTAAACATGGGAAGATTACCACATTGGGAAGGGGTGGATCTGACTATTCAGCTGCAATTCTCGGGGGATGTCTCAATGTGGATGAAATATGGATATGGACAGACGTTGACGGGGTTATGACCGCAGATCCAGATCTCGTGGAAGCTGCAAAGAGTATCAAGACCCTTTCCTATGCAGAGATCAAGGAAATGGCCTACTTTGGTGCAAAGGTTGTTCATCCTTGGGCTTTGGAACCTGCTGCAAAGAAAAACATCCCCATCAGGGTGAAGAATACATTTAACCCACAACATCAGGGTTCATTAATTACTGGTGATATTAGGAAGGTATATGGTTTGGTGAAGTCCATTGCTGCAATCCATGATGTAGTGGTGATTACTGCGAGATCCAGCAGGCTTGATCAGACATTGGATACATCAGAAAAGATTTTCCAGTTAATTAATCAATACCGTGTGCCCTTAATCTCTCAAACCTCCTCGATGCAGAGTATTACGCTCATAGTGAAACGAGAACCGGCAGCAAAGCTCTGGGAGTTAATGCAGCAGAAGTTGGAAACCCAAGGCATAAAGTTTGATATCCTTGAAAATATGGGTTTGGTTACTCTCGTAGGGGCGGGAATGCAGCAGACAATCGGTTTAGGTGCTCGACTGTTTGGTGCACTCTCCAATGCAAAGGTAAATGTGTGCGGTATCTCCCATGGCTCGTCAGAAATGAACATCTCTCTTATTGTCCGTAAAGATGATGTGAAAAAGGCATTACACGTGTTACACAAGGAATTTCTGTTGGGTCTATGAGGGCTCTCCGGTTATTATTGACATGGCCATGGTCATTTTATAAGGTAGCGCTGCCAGTATTTTGGAAAATTTGCCGATAAAGATTTTAGATATCCAAGCACAATTCTTGAAATAAAAGATTATCAGCCAAAAATCCGGGATTTCTAAAAATTTCAATGGACCGAGACGATTGTGGTTAGATTGTTAAGACCACCGGCTCTAGAGAAATTAAAGAAAAGGAAGTACTTCCCTGAAAGAAGAAGGGCTATCAGGCTGAGGCGCTCTCATCTTACCGATGAGAGCGAGGCTAAAAATTTTGACATCAAGATAGCCGATTCTCGGGAAGAGCTGTCAAAGGCCTTTTCCCTCATTCACAATGTATACGTAAGTTTGGGTTTGATGGATCCGCATCCTAGCGGAATGAGAATTGATATTTTCAATGCCCTTCCTCAAACTAAGACTTTCATCGCTCGATATAAAGGAGAAGTAGCCGGTACGGCCACTTTAATTTTTGATTCTCCTCTGGGTCTTCCTTCAGATGAAATTTATAAAGAAGAACTAGATGAGTTAAGGGCTGAAGGGAGGAAGCTATCTGAGGGATCGGGTTTAGCCCTCTCTAGTGATTTTAGAAAAGGAAATCTTTTCATGTATGTATATAAAATAGTTTTTGCCTATGCTCAATATGCAAACGTAGATGATATCTGCATTGCCATTAATCCAAAACATAGCCAATTCTATGAGGAGATACTGTTATTTGAGCCAATTGGAGAGCTTAAGTATTACCCAAAGGTAAAGGGTGCACCAGCCATATTGGAACGAATAGATTTAAGAACAGTGGATGAAAAATTCCGGGAGACATATAGTATGCAAGAATTTGACTGTGATTTATATACGTTCTTCTTTACCGCCCATAAAGGAAATCCAGTAGAATGGTCTAAAAAGTATCCCTTAAATGGTATGATCATGACTCCTAAGGACTTGCACTATTTCTTTACAGAGAAAACAGATATATTCAAACAGGCAAGTGAACAGGTCATGGCTTATATCAGAAGTTGTTATCCGAATTACCATTTTCAGGAGATCTTAAATTGAAGGAAAGGGCTTCATGGGGACTGCTAAATGCTGCAGGAAACTCTTATAAACCTCTTTCCGCGGGATTCCAGTTCACCCTCAACCCACACAGAGATATACTTTCTGTAAAACTCATAATGACTAGGTGGAAGTTCCATGGTCATCTTTTTACACCGGTTTTTCCGGCAAATCCTGATCAATTCTTCATAAATGTCCCAGTGTCCCAGAAATCACTCCTCAATAGTAATTCGTTAGATGTGAATCCGTGAACCGAGGCTACATCTCCCTGGATTAAAACCAGAAGTGAGCAGGCATAAGATAGGTCTTCCTTTCGTTTGTAGCCATAAACCATCACAGGCTTTCCTCTGAGTTCTTCATTGACCATAAACATTGGCTCGTTCTCCCTAGCAAAAATGGACTTTGGTGTGCCCTTTTTTAGATAATCTATCACATGTTAAATAACACAAATGCCCCAGCTTGTGTAATTAGGGACTTTTCTGATCGTGGGTGACAACGATTGGGCTACTTTTCTGCCTAATTTGGAGGAAGAATATCGCTGGGAACCTGCTTTTTAATTTGATATATAACATCCTTGGTGGCCTCCTCTCCGAGTTTTATTAGCTCTGGACCACGATGGAAGTCATCCCACTGAAAACCACTTACATCAATATGGATACTTATGTCAGAGAGACGAGAGGCTCCTGAAGAAATTCTCCTACCCATTATTCCAAAGGATCTGGTCAAAATTGTCAAAATATTCAGGTCATTTTGCTCTGTTAATTTATCCTGGGTACGGTCTTCAATGAAGACCGAGATGGTAAAACTTGCCCCTTTCTTTATTAAAACGCTAACTGGGACAGGATTAGCTAAGGCACCATCTACCAGCCATCTTCCATTTAATTCTACGGGATGAAAGATCCCTGGAATAGATATGCTTGCCCTCAGGGCATCCGCTACAGCCCCTTTCTCTATGACCACTTCTTCACCTGTAATAAGGTTGGTAGCAACCACATAGAGGGGGATCTTAAGAGCAGAAAAATTGATGTCTTGTAAGCCGATTCGTAGTAGTGTACGTACCTTGTTGCCCTTCAACATACCCTTTTTAGGGAAGGTAAAGTCATAAAACCGCTTTTTCACAACCCCTCTATCAGGAAACGTACTGGTAATTAATTCTTCGGTTTCCTTGGAAGAGAGTGTTTTGGCATAGATTGCTCCTACTACAGCTCCTATGCTGGTTCCGGCTATCATATGGATAGGTATCCCTTTTTCTTCCAGTACCTTTAATACACCAATATGTGCCCAACCTCTAGCACCTCCAGCACCCAGAGCCAAACCTATTTGCATATCTCTATCGGTTGACAATAGCTTATACCTCTACTTTATATTTAATTCCTAACCTCATGTACAAATTTTACACTTTGTTAAGCCTAAAATTAAGGATACCGCACATAGATGGAGCTTGTCAATCGATACACAACCTGAAAGCCCGTTTAGCTGATCACAAAGAAACCACTTATGAGAAATCATGGGTGGTTTCTTTGTTTTTCATTTGGCTAGTTGACCCATTAGCACTTGACCTGATGGCCGTAAGAAGGTATATATGCTTAGGTTGGAGATTTGAGGTGAGGGGCATCAACCCACGAGGAGGAAATTATGGATGCGTGGAAAAATAGATCTATATTTCTGATTTTAATTTTGGTCATCCTATGGGCCTGTAGTAGCCCGGAGGCCAAGAAGACAAAACATCTTGAGAGGGGAAATGCCTATTTCAATGAGGGAAAATATAATGAGGCCATCATCGAGTACAGAAATGTGGTCCAAATCGATCCTAAACATGGAGATGCTTATTATAAGCTGGGACTTTGTTATCTGAAAACCGGAAAGGGCAGGGAGGCGTTCAATGCATTGTCCAATGTCGTCTCCCTGAATCCCGATAACCTGGATGCTCAGCTTAAGCTGGGAAGCCTCTATCTACTTGCCAAATCTACTGATAAGGCTAAAGAAAAGGCAGAACTGGTGCTTTCAGAGGAGCCTGAGAACCTAGATGCCTTGCTTCTTCTTGGGGGTATCTTTATCCAGGAGAAAAAGCTCGATGAGGCCCTCGAGACCTACAAAAAGGCCCAACATCTAGACCCTAAGAGGGAAGAAACCTATCTTACACTAGCCAGGCTTTATGCAGCTAAGAGGGATATCAGGCAGGCTGAAGAC
>DTXE01000394.1 GCA_012962595.1 Syntrophaceae bacterium
ATGCAAGAACAGGACCAGTCCAATCGAAGAATTCATCCACCATCCTTTGCATATGTCGTTCTAACTCTTCCAGGTCTTTGGAAATATTGATGCGGATATAATCCATAATGCCCATCCTCCCCAAATTTTTGCTAATGGCTCCACATCTTACCCCCATTTACTGGCGGGGCATCCTTTAGGTTAGCTAAGCACATTACGGAGGTAAATGAGGAATTCTCTATTTCCTTTGGGGCCTAGGATAGGGGATTCTGTCACCCCCATAACCCTAAAGCCTAAATTCTCACAAAAATGGGTTATCTCTTGGATAACTCTATGGTGTTTCTGAGCATTCCTTACCACGCCACCTTTCTCAACTTCACCTCTACCCACCTCAAATTGAGGTTTAATGAGGGCAATTACCTCTCCATCTTCTTTGATTAGGTTCTTAATGGATGGAATGACTTTCTTAAGGGAGATGAAGGACACGTCAACGGTCACTAGATCGAGTATATCACAAATGGCCTCCTTTTTCAAATAACGGATATTTTGTCGTTCTAAGAGAATAACCCTTGGATCCTGGCGGAGCTTAAAGTCTATTTGACCATAACCCACATCCACGGCAAAGACCCTTTTTGCCCCATGTTGCAGCAGGCAATCGGTGAAGCCACCTGTTCCAGCCCCCACATCCAAAGCAACCTTATCTCGGACATCGATGTTAAATTCATTTAGGGCCTTTTCTAATTTCAGACCTCCCCTGCTCACATAGGGGATATCCCCTCCCTTGATGTTAATCTGGGCATGAATACTTACTGCTGTCCCTGCCTTGTCCATTACCTTGCCATTAACCAAAACTGAACCTGATAAAATCACAGCTTTGGCCTTTGAGCGACTTATAGTAAATCCTTTTTTGACCAAAAGCGTATCAAGGCGTTCTTTATCCACCACACCCCTTTCAGGTTTAACTCTCTTCACTTCCCAAAACCATCTCCCGTGCTGCTTTATAAATAGACTGAGCATCTAGACCATATCTTTCCCTTAAGATCTTCTGGCTACCCTGCTCCACAATTACGTCAGGTATACCCAGACGTTTAATCTCAATCTCATGTAGATGCCTCTCTTCTAATAATTCCAAGATGGCACTGCCAAAGCCACCTAATTTGGCATTTTCCTCCACGGTTAGGACCCTTTTTGTCTTCTCTGCCCACTCTGTAATGAGCAATTCGTCCAGAGGTTTAACAAAGCGGGCATTGATGACCGATGCCTTGATGTTTGAGTTGGAAAGCCCATCTGCTGCCTCAAGTGCGGGGTAGACCGTTGAACCAATGGCCAGAATGAGTATGTCCTCCCCCTTCCTCAGAAGTTCTCCTTGGCCTATAGGGATGGTTTTCAATTGAGGATCCAAGTCTACACCATAGCCGGGTCCTTTTGGATAACGAAGGGATATAGGGCCTGAATAATCGATGGCCGTTTTGAGCATGTGTGCTAGCTCATTTTCATCTTTAGGGGCCATAATCACCATATGGGGAAGGTGTCTCATATAGGATAAATCAAAAAGGCCATGGTGTGTGGGTCCGTCTTCTCCTACAATCCCTGCCCTATCCAAAGCAAAAACTACCGGAAGCCTTTGCAAACAAACATCATGAAGTATCTGATCGTAGGCCCTCTGAAGAAAGGTAGAATATATAGCAACCACAGGCTTAAATCCCTGTGTGGCCATACCTGCGGCAAGGGTAACTGCGTGTTGTTCAGCGATCCCTACATCAAAGAAGCGATGAGGAAATGTTTCTCTGAACCCTGTGAGACCTGTTCCTTCAGGCATTGCCGCTGTAACAGCGATTATTTTATCATTTTGTCTGGCAAGCTCTATAATAGTGTCCCCAAAGACTTCGGTATATGATTTATGGGTATCAGGTGTATACTTTAGCTTTCCTGTGGTGATTTCAAAAGGTCCTGTGCCATGGAAGGTGGTAGGATCAATTTCCGCAGGCCTATAGCCCTTGCCCTTGGTAGTAAGCACATGCATGAGAATGGGTCCCTCAAGATACTTGGCATTCTTAAAGGCCTCTATGAGTCTATCTAGACGGTGCCCTTGAATGGGTCCCACATATTGGAACTTTAGGGCCTCAAAAAGCATCCCTGGGGTAAAGAAACTTTTTAAGGAATCCTCCACCCTTTTGGCCAGCTTCAGGATATCCTCTCCAATAGCAGGGACAGACCTTAAGAGATTCTCCATATCTCTCCTGAAGTTGGTAAAGATTCTCCCTGTAAGTTTTCTACTCAAAAAGGATGATAAGGCCCCTACATTGGATGATATAGACATCTCATTATCGTTCAAGACCACGATTAAATCCTTATCCAGATCCCCTGCCTGATTTAGGGCCTCAAATGCCATTCCTGAGGTCATGGAGCCATCGCCTATAACTGCAATTACCTTGTGGTTATCCTTTCTAAAATCCCGTGCTATAGCCATACCCAAGGCTGCGGAGATGGATGTTCCACTATGACCGGTATTAAAGGTATCGTAAGGACTTTCTTCCCTCCTGGGAAAACCACCTATACCACCCCACTGCCTTAAGGTATGGAAGGCATTCTTTCTCCCGGTCAAAAGCTTATGGGCATAGGATTGATGTCCCACATCCCATATGAGCTTATCATTTGGGGTGTCAAACACGTAATGTAGGGCTATAGTGAGTTCTACTACCCCCAGATTAGGTGCTAGATGCCCACCTCTCCTGGAGACGGTAGTAATGATTTCTTCTCTGATCTCCCGGGCAAGCTCCTTAAGTTCGGGTAGATTTAACTTTTTGAGGTCCTGGGGACTGTTTATGTTGTCCAATAATCTCATAACCTTACATCAAACTCCCCATTTAATATTTTCGCTCAATAATGTAGTGAGCAATAGCCCTCAAGGGGTCGGCTCTATGATCAAAGGAGCTGATGGCATCCAAGGCCAGACTTATAAAATGCCTTGCCATCTCCCTAGATTCATTCAAACCTATCACCGCAACATAGGTTGCCTTCTTACTTTTTATATCAGAGCCAGCCTCTTTTCCCATTATGTGGGATTGACCTTCCACATCTAATAAGTCATCTGCGATCTGAAAAGCTAATCCTACCTTCTGTCCGTAGCTCTTGAGCGAAGCTATCTCTGTTTCTGATCCCCCGCCTAAAATTCCTCCTGATAAAACTGAGGCGGTGATAAGGGCACCGGTCTTATGCATATGAATATATTCTACAGTATCCGTGTGGACTTCTTTATCTTCAGAGAGAAGGTCGGCTACCTGTCCCCTAACCATACCATGATATCCTGCTGCATAGGAGACAATGTGGATGACCTCCAGGAGCCTTTCGCTGTTTATACCCTTTCTTACATCTGGATGAGACATGAGTTTAAATGCCTCTGTCAAAAGTGCATCGCCAGCCAAAATGGCTATAGCCTCACCAAAGACCTTGTGACTGGTAGGAACTCCTCTTCGGTAATCGTCGTTATCCAAGGCTGGAAGATCATCATGGATAAGAGAGTAGGTGTGTATAAGCTCTAGAGCGCATGCTACAGGAAGGATTTGACCTTTCATGCCACCCACAGCCTCAGCCCCTGCTATGCATAAAATGGGCCGGACTCTCTTGCCACCTGCGAACAGGCTGTAACGCATGGCCTTTGTAATAATATCAAAGTCTTCTTCCTCCATAGGGAGGTAGCCTTCCAGGGCCTTATCCACCATCTCCTTTTTTTCCTTGAGATATTTTTTTAAATCCAAAATCTGTTAATCCTCTTCCGAAAAGGGTTTGGTGGTAAATTTGCCCTCTTCATTCTTTAACAAGAGCTCAACCTTCCTCTCTGCTTCATCCAGCTTCTTTGCGCAGAATCTAGATAGCTTTACTCCCTCTTCAAAAATCTTTAGAGATTCATCTAAAGGAAGATCTCCTGACTCCAATTTATTGACAATTTCCTCCAGTCTCTTTAAGGCATTTTCAAAACTTTCCTTAGCCATGTTTTTTCTCCACCTTAGAGATTATCTCCCCTTTGGCTAGCTTCACATGGATGCTATCACCCACGGAAACGGAGCTGACATCGGTTATTATCTTAAGGTCTGGTAGTGTCCTTGCGATGCTATAACCTCGTTCTAAAATGGCCAGGGGACTTAGGGCATGGAGCTGTTTCATCTCTTTGTCAAGCTGCTCACGGATAAGTTTAAGATATTTGGAGATGAGAAGGGATAATTCCCTTTTAAGTCTCAATAAATAGGATGCATGGCGCTCGATTGCCTTTTCGGGGCTATAATAAAATAGCTTATGTATCATAATCTGCATTTCATTCCTTTTATTTATAAATATCTGACTGGTGCGGGTCTTTATATCACCCATTATATCATCTAAGCGAATGCGGAGGTCATCTAACCTCTTCTTAGGATCAATCAGCCTTTTATCTAGGTTATGTGTGCAATCTCTGTGGGATGCAATGGTCTTAAGGATTGCCTCCCTAAGGCGATAGCCCATATCTTGGATGCGGGAGGTTAGTTCATCCTTTCTCCTAACCACTAATTCTGCGGCGGCTGATGGAGTAGGTGCTCTCAAGTCTGCCACAAAGTCTGCGATGGTAAAGTCCACTTCATGACCTATAGCTGAGATAACCGGTATAGAGGATTGAAAGATAGCTCTGGCTACCCTTTCCTGGTTAAAGGCCCAAAGGTCCTCCAGTGAACCCCCACCCCTGGCTAAAATTATTACATCTATATTATTCATTTGATTGAGATCATAAATAGCGGTGGCTATTTCAGTATCTGCACCCTCACCCTGCACCCTAACTGGATATATAAAAACCTCCACGTTGGCAAACCGCCTGCTCAAAATTTTCAAAAAGTCTCGAATAGCTGCACCAGTAGGTGAGGTAATAACCGCCAATCGCTGGGGGAGGTAGGGTATGGTTTTTTTCAATGAGGCATCAAAAAGTCCTTCCCTTTCCAACCTTTGCTTTAATTGTTCAAAGGCCAACTGTAAGGCCCCAAGCCCTTTGGGTTCTATGGTATCCACAAGGATCTGATATTCACCCCGCACCTCATATACACTTATCCTGCCTTGGCAGATGACCTTTAGGCCGTTTTCCAGTTTAAAAGGGAGGAGTCTTTGCTGATTTCTGAAGATGACTGCCCTTATCTGGGAAGATTCATCTTTGAGGGTAAAATAGCAATGACCTGATAAAGGGGCTCTTAAGTTGGAGATTTCACCTTCAACCCATATGAACGGAAACCGCTCCTCTAGGATGTCCTTTATCCTTTGGGTCAGTTCACTTACTGTGTATATTGGCCTCTGGGCAACTTCAAACCAAGTTAGGGATTCATCCATGTAAAGTTTTATCCCATTTTGGAAATTTATAGAATCGTAACATATCGCCTGTGAGAGTTCAATTTATTTTTGTGGCCCTAATAGCCATCTGATATCCCCACTTTATTTGAAAGGCGGAATAAGGTATATTTCATTATCATGAAAGTCCTTTTGTTTGCCCTTCTACTTATGGGTTTTACATCCTTAGTGGTTCAGACCCTCCTAATTCGTGAGTTTCTCATTGTCTTTTTAGGAAATGAACTGACCATTGGCCTCATCTTATCCAATTGGATTGTCTTAGAGGCATTGGGGGCAAGCATCTTTTCCCCATTGGCCCAAAGATCAAAGAGACCCATAATCTTTTACATTACCTTACAGGTGCTTATAAGTGCCTATTTTCCAGCGAGCATAATCCTGGTGCGCAGTATAAAGGACATCCTGGGGGCAGGAGCAGGTGAAGGATTGGGTATAGTTCCCGTATTTATTTCATCGCTATTTTTGCTTTTACCCTTGAGCCTATGCGATGGTGCGCAATTTCCCTTTGGCTGCCGAATGTTATCAGATATTTCAAAGAGAAAATGGGAATCACCGGGCAAGGTCTATATCTTAGAGGCCATGGGGTTTATTGTGGCCGGCCCCCTATTCACCTATCTATTTATAACCCATCTTAATTCTCTTGAGATTGCCTTCATAATCGGCCTGCTCAATATTTTATCTAGCCTCCTGTTAATCAAAATGGCCAGGCAAGGGTTTCTAAAAAAATGTTATACCCTGATTTTATTCCTGCTTTTAGCCTTGAGTCTGGGTGCCCTTAGCCTTAATTTCTCTGAAAGACTCCAGAGGTTATCTGTATCAAGGCAGTTTAAAGGTCAGGAGGTGCTAGATTACAGGAACTCTATTTATGGAAATCTCACCGTAACCAAGATGGGAGACCAGTTAAACTTCTTTAGCGATGGAATCCCCATCATCACTACCCCCCACCCTAATACCGCCTACCTAGAGGAATTTATCCATTTCGGTATGCTTAGCCATCCAAAACCAGAAAGGGTGCTTATTGTGGGTGGCGGTGCCGGTGGGGCCATTGGAGAAATTTTAAAACATCCTGTAAAAAGTCTGGATTACACCGAACTTGATCCGCTCCTTATCCAGATGGTCAAAGATTTTCCCACACCCCTTACCCAAAAGGAATTAGCTGATTCCCGTCTGAGAATAAATTTTATGGATGGGATAAGATTTATCAAGACTACAGAGGATTCCTATGATGTTATATTCATAAACGCACCGTTACCCTCCACCTTAGGCCTGAATCGATTCTACACAGAGGAATTCTTTTCTTCTGTTAAAAGGATTCTAAATACCCCAGGCATTCTGGTCCTTAACCTCCCTGGCTCTTTAAGCTATCTCGGTGAAGAACTTAGGAAACTCAATGGCTCCATACTCTCTACCCTGAAAGGTCAATTCCCTTTTGTTAAGGTCATTCCTGGCGACTCCAACCTCTACCTTGCCTCTGAAGAGGAATTTGAGATCAGTCCAAAAGTCTTGGTTAATGGCCTAAAAGACCGAAATATCTCCACAGTCCTTTTAAACCCCCTCTACATAGAATATAGACTCCATCCTAGATGGTCAGTCTGGTTTAGAGAATCCCTTAAGGAGACCCTCAAGGTAAAGCCAAACAGGGATCTGTCACCCACTGGCCTATTCTATGGAGTTTCCTACTTAAATGCCCTGTTTTCACCGGAGACTCAAGGTTTATTTAAGGGCTTGGATGGATTAAGGCTAAAGATGCTCCTAGCACCACTCTTTATCTTAGGTTTAGCAGGGATAGCCTTACAACGGCATACTACCACATGGAGAAAATTAGCCATCCCCTTTTCCATTGCCTCAACAGGATTTTTAGGAATGACCTTTGATCTGGTCCTTATATTTTGTTACCAGGCATTCTTTGGATTCGTCTATCACCATATTGCACTCCTGGTAACCTCGTTTATGGCAGGACTTACCTTGGGTGGGTGGTTAATGACCCACAGGCTATCTAGGCTAAAAAGGGATATGTTGTGCTTCCTTAAGATAGAGATAATGGCTATCCTTTTCTCTCTGGCTGTTCCCATTCTTTTGATAAACCTGGGCAGTATGTATAGCATGTGGTTTGCTCCCATCTTCTTTTTGCTCTCTGCACTTTCCGGATTAATAGTGGGTTTAGAATTTCCTCTAGCCAATAAGATATATGGAACGGGAAAGACCGCACAAACCGCAGGGATACTTTACAGCATGGATCTCTTGGGAGCCTGGATGGGGGCCCTTGTGGTCTCTATAGCCCTTCTCCCCCTCTTAGGTTTGCTTAAGACCTGTCTCTTTTTGGCCTGCCTTAAGCTTTTAAGCCTAGCCCTTATTCTGACATCAAAACTGACCTAGATCATACTTATTCCATCTCCTCTGGCGGCATCTGTGGAAATTTTTCAGAGCTCTCGCAAAAAAGGCTTGACAGAAATGTTCTAACATGATAATTAGGCAAATCTAAATTAATTCGAATAATCTAACAAATTTATAAACCATGTCTGAAGGACTATTAACCCCAACCATGGAAGATTATTTAGAGACCATTTTTAATCTGGAAAGGCGAACGAAGGCTATCCGGGTTAAAGATATTGCCCAGAGTATGGGGGTAAAGTTACCCACCGTGACCAGTATGCTAAATACCCTTATTCAAAAAGGCTTAGTCAATCATGAAAAATATGAATATGTAGAGTTAACCGGTGAGGGATCGAAGATTGCCCAGGAGATTGACCGCAGGCATGGAATTTTACGTAGCTTTTTGATCGATATTCTGAAAATAGATGCCAAACTGGCCGAAGAAGATGCCTGTAAGATGGAACATGCCATAAGCCCAGATACCTTGGAAAGATTGCTTTTATTTATGGAATTTGTGGAAGTATGTCCCAGGGCGGGATCCGAATGGCTAAAGTATTTTAGCCAATACTGCAGGGACGGTCGCCCAAAAGATGATTGCCTAGAACATATGAAAGGTTTTTTAGATCAGTATAGTACCAAATTAAAGGACATGGAAGCTAGAAAGGGGGTAAAGAAAATGGCTGATATACTCCTAAAGGAGCTTTCTCCTGGTAAAAAGGGTAGAATTGCTAGGGTAACGGGGAGTGGTTCTATTCGTCGGCGCATTCTAGATATGGGTATTGTACCTGGTGCCATAGTGGAGATGGAAAGGGTGGCCCCACTGGGAGACCCTGTTGAGGTTAAGGTAAAAGGCTATCACCTTTCCTTGCGTAAGGACGAGGCATCTCATGTTTATGTAGGGCCACTCTAAATGCTGGGATAAAAAATTTTTTTGACAATATTAGAGTAATCTAATTTAGTTTTAGAAATCTAAGGAGGCCTTAAATGGCAAAAAAATTGACCATTGCCTTGGCCGGAAACCCTAATTCCGGCAAGACCACCATATTCAACAACTTGACCGGGGCACGCCAGCATGTGGGCAACTGGCCTGGGGTGACGGTGGAGAAAAAGGAAGGTATCTGCAGATATAATGACTATGAAATCAGGGTGGTAGATTTGCCCGGTACCTACAGCCTGACCGCCTATTCCCTGGACGAACTCATTGCCCGTAATTTTGTGGTGGAGGAAAGACCTGATGTAGTGGTGGACATTGTAGATGCCTCGAACCTAGAGCGCAATCTGTATTTGACCACCCAATTTATGGAACTGGGGGTAAAATTGGTTATTGCCTTAAACATGATTGATCTAGCAAAGGCAAAGGGGTTTAAAATCGATGCCAAACAGCTTTCAGAATTTCTGGGTGCCCCTGTAATCCCCACCGTAGGGCATAAAAATAAAGGGACGGATGAACTCATCAAAGCCATTGTGGATATGGGGAATGGTAACCTCAACATGCGGAAAGTTACTGTAGGATATGGGGAAGAGGTGGAGGAGGAGCTCAAAAAGATAGAAGAATTGATTGAGAGGGATGAGGGGGTTACACAGAGATACCCTTCCAGATGGCTGGCCTTGAAGTTACTGGAGGGTGATGAAGAGGTTATTAAAAAAGTGAGGGGAAAAATAAGAGGCACAGATAGATTGGAACAGGTAAGAAAGAGTAGTGAACATTTAAAAGGCATCTTCGGTGATGATGTAGAGTCCATCATTGCCGACAGAAGATATGGATTTATCAGTGGCATCTATAAGAGGGTGGTTAGCAAACCAGCCATAGAAAGGCGGACTATCTCCGATAAGATTGATAGCATTGTTCTGCACAGGGTGTTGGGTATACCTATCTTCCTATTTTTGATGTGGCTCATGTTTAAATTTACCTTTACATTCAGCGAAACCCCTATGGCTTGGATAGAAGCTCTTCAGGAATGGTTGGGGAATGCTGTAAGTGGCCTTTTTGCTGAGGAAGGTGTCCTTCAGTCCCTGGTGGTAGACGGAATTATTGGTGGAGTAGGCAGTGTCATTATCTTTGTACCCATCATCTTCCTTCTATTTTTGTGCATAGCCATACTTGAGGATTCGGGCTACATGGCAAGGGCAGCCTTTGTTATGGACAGGTTTATGTATAAAATCGGACTGCACGGCAGGTCATTCATCCCCATGATCCTGGGATTTGGCTGCAACATACCAGGGATTATGGCCACCAGGTCCATTGAGAATAAGAGGGATCGGTTTGTTACCATCCTGGTTAATCCATTTATGAGCTGTGGTGCCAGGCTTCCTGTGTATGCCCTGCTTATTGGGTGCTTTTTCCCTCAAAAGGCAAGCACCATGCTTTATATAATTTATCTGATAGGGATAGTTATGGCTATTGTTATGGCCAAGATATTCAGAAGATATCTTTTCCCTGGGCCTGCGGCCCCCTTTGTCATGGAACTTCCTCCCTACCGTGTACCTACCCTTAAGGGGGTAATTATCCATATGTGGGAAAGGGGGGTGATATTTTTAAAAAAGGCAGGAACCATCATATTTGCCTCTTGCATTCTTATATGGTTCCTAAGCTCCTTCCCCAGAAACCCTGAGTATTCAAGGGACTACGATGCCTTGATACAGAAGGCAGAGAGCCAATGGGTGGTGACCCAATTAGAAAATGAAAGGGCCTTTGAGAAGCTAGAAAAGAGCTATGCTGGTGGTTTGGGAAGGATAATAGAGCCAATAGTAAGACCTCTGGGTTTTGATTGGAAAATAGGGGTTGGTCTGGTAGGGGGATTCCTTGCTAAGGAGATCGTGGTGGGAACCTTGGGGACCCTTTATGCAGTGGGAGAGGGAGATGAGGAATCAGAGGCACTAAGAGAGAAGATCAAAAGGAACTATACACCTTTGGTGGCCTTTAGTCTCATGATATTTACCCTTCTCTATATCCCTTGTTGCGCCTCTATTGGTGTAATCTACAGAGAGACAAACTCCTGGAAATGGGCCCTGTTTGCTGCAGGATACACCACAGCCATTGCCTGGATAATGGCATTTATGGTTTATCAGGGTGGGAGGCTGATAGGACTGGGATAATTCACTAATTGGTTACTGACAGATCAAAAAGGCGGAAAGGGATGAATAACACATTGATAGCCAGTATTGCCTTTTCACTTTTTATTCTATGTCCCAGAATGGCTGGCATGACATACGTGATAGCCAAAAGCTCTCATGTAAACATCGTTCAGAGTGTAATCTTTGGGATGGTCCTGGCAATACCCTTGACCATTCTTATGGTGCATATCTTTGGAAAATATGGGTTATGGGGGGCCTTGGCATTTTGCATTATTACTGACCTAGGTGCAGCGCTCATCATGACAAAGATGAGCTTAAAGGCAGCCCTTGAAACTTTCGTAATAGCCCTGTTTGTAATCGTAGGAGTTAGAGTTGCTTCATTCGTCTCCAAATTTATTTTTTAAGAAAGCAACATATTGAGTGTCTTGGAAGTATCAAAAAGGCGGAAAGGTGGGTAATTGCTATGTGCATAGCCTTGATTGGTGGAATGGATAGGCTCGAAAGGCATTACATCGCTGAGGCTGAAAGATTTGGGATTGACCTTAAAGTGTTTACCAAACCTAAAACGGAGATGCCATCAAAAATTAAGAATGTGGATGTAATGTTGATCTTTACCAATAAAGTTTCGCACCATGCAAAAAAGAAGGCAATAAATATAGCAAAGTCAAAGAATATCCCTGTGTTTATGTATCACTCCTGTGGGATTTGCACATTGAGGGGCTTTTTTAATTGCCTGGAAAAACGGAGGGCACCTTGAAGAGTTTTAAAATTTTTAAATAAATGAGAATGAATATCAATAACATAAAGGGGGTGAAAATAAAATTCAAATGGTTTTGGAAATGAGATTAAAAGTTGGGAACATGAAGTTGATTTTTCAAAATGAACAAGGAGGGAAGGAAATGAAAAAGGGTGTTTTGGCGTTGATTCTTTTGGGGGTAGTGATGTTATGGTCTTTGCAACCTGCAGTGGCTAAAGACATAGATGATGAGGTTGCAGAATTAAAGGCCCGGATAGAGCAATTAGAAAAGAAGGTTGCTGAGAGAGAGGTCCATGCACGGGCGGTTATGGAGGACAGAAAGGCCCTAAGCAAGATAAAGGAGGCCTATGAGAGGCTTACCCTTGGGGCTTCACTCACCAGCACCTTCCAGGTAACCGCTAATCGTGATGGTAAGGACCCTAATGACGGTGCCCTTTCAGGGTATGTGGAAATTGGCGCAAGCATAGGGTCGCTTGGAAGGCTCTATGCGAACTTTGAAGGAGCAAGAGGTGAGGGTGTCCCCCGCAAGCTTGATGTTTCTGAAAGACTAGGCATAAACCTTCCCTGCCTAACCGGTGTAAATGAAGATGTAGATCCTCGCGGAGATAACCAGTGGTATGATCTCATTGAGGCCTACTGGGAGCCATCCTTTTATAATGGCCGCCTTATTTTCAATATTGGTAAACTGGATCCCACCATGTGGGTTGATGGAAATGCGGTGATGAATGATGAGACCACCCAGTTTTTGAGCAATATATTTGTGAATCAGATTGCCATGGGCTTTCAGGAGGGTATCAGGGTATATGCACCAGGCATTCGTGTGGGTATGAGGCCTACAGATTGGCTCGAGATAAACCTTGAGTGGTTTAAGGCAGCAGGCGATGTATTTGAAGATCTTTTTGACCACCCCTTTGGTATATGGGAGTTTAACCTTAAGCCAAACCTTGGAGGGCTTGAAGGTAACTACCGATTTTATGGTTGGTATGATGGACAGGAGCATGCCAAATGGAGTCAGTATAATCCCACTACTGGTACGGTGTCTGGGGATGCCAAAAGCAGTAATGTCGGTTTTGGTCTAAGTTGGGATCAGATGATTAGCAGGAATATTACCCTTGCTGCAAGATTTGGGATGCAAAATAATGGCATTGCAGGACGAGTAGCATCTGGGGCACTTGACACGGCCTTTTTTCCCTATTCTTGGAGTATTGGTGGACAGATTACTGGAGCCGGCTGGGGTAGGGAAAATGATGTGTTAGGATTGGCTTACGGCCAGGCAGTTACAGGCAATGACTTTAGGAATTACTTGAGAAGCCAAGGTGTTATTAATCCTGCTCCCTATGAGGGACATTTTGAGGCTTACTATAGCTTTGCCCTAAGTGAACATCTGGCTATATCCCCAGACATCCAGGTGATAAGCAATCTTGGAGGCGATGATGATGCCCCTACCGTCACCATCTTTGGTTTGAGATCACAGCTAGAGTTTTAGGTGAACTTTCTCGATTTTTTCCGTCAAATCTGGTAACAAGCTTATGTAAATCTGGGAAAAGAATTGTTGCAAATTTTTTGCAACTGTATATAATCCACAGTTACTTTTTTGGCCAGTGATGAGGGAATCCAAAAGTAGGGCAAAAATCAACATGCTTCCAAAAGCCATCGCCCTCGTGGTTAGTCTCTCCTTTTTCCTCTTCTCTGGTTTCGCACCTTTGTTACACAACCATCCCTTGGGATGCACTAACCCTGGACATTTGGAAAGCCATGCAAACTCTTTTATTAAAGCCGGTCACGATGGATCGGCTCACAACCACCATGAACACAAATTTTGCCCAGCCTGCCATTTTCTTAATCAAGGCAAAGTCCTCAATCAACATGTTGAAGGAGAAA
>DTXE01000395.1 GCA_012962595.1 Syntrophaceae bacterium
ATCTTACAACAAGTGGTAGAGCTATGAATAAAGACTTAGATATGCTACAATCTTTAAAACTAGAAGTCGCCAAAAAAGTTTAAAGGAGTTTAATATTTATGAATGATAATATAGCGTTAATCATAACAATATCACTCATAATTATGTTCTCTCCATTTTTTGCTAAATTTTTAAAACTCCCTACTACTCCTATCGAAATAATTCTTGGTTCCATCCTCGGATATGTCGGGTTTTTACACGATGAGCACCTCTTTGAGTTAGTGGCAGAGTTTGGATTTTTGTATCTTATGTTTATCGCTGGAACAGAGATTAATCTCAAAAATGTACTCAACACCTCCTCTACTATTATGAAAAAAGTCATAGTTTATCTTATATTTTTATATGCTTTCTCTATTCTCTTTGCCATGCAGTTCTCCCTTGGAAAAATCTTTATGGTACTTCTGCCACTCATCTCTGTTGGTCTAGTTGCAACACTTTCAAAAGAGTATGGAAAAACACCATGGCTCTCTATGTCCATGACTGTTGGAGGCATTGGTGAGGTTGTTAGCATCGTAATATTAACATTAGTATGATCTAGTATTGCTATAGTATTGTCTTATGGAATTGTAGCATGATTGAGAATGATTTCCCCTATCCCACGTCAAGAGCTGGTTATGTTCCGGAAAAAAGATATAAAATCATGGCTCATGATATCCAGATTACACTGGATTTAAAGAGGCATTGGCTCAAGGCCCTTGATAGAATAAAAGTCAAGAGAGGAAAAGGGAAACTCAAAGCCTTTATTAATAAAGGACTTACCATAGATTTCGTTAAGATCGATGGACAAACACTGCCCTTTAAAATAATTCCCACATATTCATTGACTGATTATATAAGGGATGCCAGCCATAAGGATAAGGAATATTATAAAAATGCAGCCCTACTTGAAATCCAAATCCCCAAGGAATTAGGCCATAATGATATTGTGTTGGATGTTTCTTATCAGGGTGTAATCTATGATGAATTGAAGGTACCTAGGTTTTCTCGTGAATATATTGCTAATCAGACTACAGGACTCATCGGTGAAGAAGGGGTGTATCTATGTGGCGCTTCGCACTGGTATATCAGCCTTCCGGAGGATTTAGCAACCTATAGACTCACCACTATAACGCCAAGTCCCTATGAGGTAATAACCGAAGGTAAAAGGCTAGAGAGAACCGAGGCCGGTGGTGAGATTAAGACTGTGTGGAGTATTACTCATCCCCTGGACGCCCTGGATTTGATTGCCGGTAGATATCACATTACTGAGGATAATTATAAGGGGATTAAAATTTACACCTTTTTCTTCCCGGAAGAGTCACATTTAGCTCCCTTATATATAGGGGCGGTGAAAAGATATTTGGGTTTCTATGAGGACCTTTTGGGAAGGTATCCTTTTAGTAAATTTGCTGTAGTAGAAAACTTTTTCCCTAGTGGTTATGGCAGGCCTTCCTTCACACTTTTAGGTAAGACTGTAATAAAACTGCCATTTATTATTGAGACCTCGCTGGGGCATGAAATGGCACATAGTTGGTGGGGTAATTCTATTTTTGTTGACTATAGAAAAGGAAACTGGAGCGAAGGATTGACAACCTACAACGCCGATTATCTTTATAAAGAACTCAAAGGAGAAAAAGAGGCAGTTGACTATAGACGTCAGATTAACCGGGATTACTCTAATTATGTTCATGAATGCAATGAATTTCCTCTCTCCCAATTTATAGAACGCACCACACCCGCTACCCGGGCCATTGGATATGGAAAAGGTGCTATGGTCTTCCATATGTTGCGCAGGATGATAGGTGATGAGCCTTTCTATAGGGCATTGAGGTTGATAATTAAGAGAAATCTTTATAAAAGAATTAGCTGGTATGATTTCCGGGATGTATTTGAGGAGGTAAGTGGCAAAGAACTTGATTGGTTCTTTGATCAGTGGATTAAAAGAAAGGGTGCACCGTTTATAAGGTTAGGACAAGTAGGCTGTGAAAAGGGGGCTGAGGGATACAGGTTAGATGTGGAGATACTCCAGGAAGGTATGCCCTATATTCTGGATATCCCCTTAAGGATAGAGTTATCATCTGGTGAGATTATAGATAATGTCTATCGGATAAAAAGGCCAAAAGAAGTCATCCGCATAACTGTGAGGTCAAGGCCAAGTCTTTTGGTAATTGATCCAAACTGCCATGTCTTCAGACGATTGCATCGTGAGGAAATACCTCCTCTATTGAGCCAGGTATTGGGGGATAAGAAACAGCTAGTGGTTATCCCCACCCAGGGAAGTAAAGAGATGCGAAAGGCATATCTTGAGGTCGCCAAACAACTAGCTAGGTCAGGCGAGGCTGTCCTTAAATACGATTCCGAACTAAATGAAGCAGAATTGGCTGAAAACTCCCTTTTTCTCCTAGGCGGTATGGGAGAAAACATTTTGGTTGATAGATTTATAAGCGTCCTACCTGAAGGGGTAAGGATGGAGGAGAAAGGTTTTACCTTAAATGAAAGGCGGTATGATCAAAAAGGAAGTTGTCTGGTAGTAACAGTGGCCAATAGATATAATGTTAACAAAGGTGTAACCATTCTTTTTGGACTTAACCCCCAAGGTGTTAGGAGTGTAGGACGTAAGATCACACATTATGGTAAATATAGCTATCTTGCATTTATCGATGGTAAAAATAAAGACAAGGGTATTTGGGCCATAAGAGTCAACCCCCTTTTGTATAAGTTCCAGCCTACTCCCCAATAAATAATCACGAACCCACACCCCTCTTGGTAGGCAAAAAATGGGGAAACTCCGTGTCGGCATTTTTCTTGACAATAATTAATTGATATGTTAATTTCAATTGAACTCTTTGAAAAATATTAAACACCATGTGGTTGATGCAAAACCAGACTGAAGGCTATAAGTCACAAGGTAAAGAACGCCTGCGTCTAGAAAAGAGGTATAAGTCCCTTTTAAGAGAGGACCTTCGTCTAGGGGAACTGGTTTCATATGTGGGCAATAAAAGAATCCCCCTTCTCCGCCTTTATCGATACAAGGAAGCGTTTGCATTTGAGTTTGTCAGGCATTTTATACGTCGCTTCGGTCTTACCACCAGAGATTACATCTTTGATCCTTTTGCTGGGATGGGTACCACCCTTTTTGCATCTATGCTTCAAGGCATTCCCTCTATAGGGATAGATAAGCTTCCCATTGCGGCCTTTGTGGCCAAGGCTATTCATAGTTTGCTTTATATCGAAAATGGGGATTTAAGAAATACATTTGAAACCCTTAAACAAAAAGTTGATGCAATTGATCCTGCACCGGTTGCAATGGATGTACGCATTATGAAACTGGCCTTTGATGAAGATATTCTCCTGAGACTCCGAAAGTGGAAAGCAGCTATTAATGAACTCCCACAACCTCTCAAAGATATATTTCTCCTCCTATTCTTTTCAATCTTGGAAGCCACAAGCTATACTTCGAAAGATGGCCAATTTCTGAGGCTTAAGAGAGAAAAACATCTGCTCTACCCAGATGATGCCATTTTGAATAAGGTTTTCCAGGCAGAACAGGATTTAGAACACATTAGGTGGCTTTTCCCAAGTTGGAACGGTTTTAGAAACTGTCTACCTAAAGTTATACTTGGCGATACTATGAACCTAGGGGAAATCTCCTTTGACCGGCCCCCTACTGCAATTATTACCTCTCCTCCATATGCCAATCGCTATGACTATACCCGTAGCTACTGTTTGGAGCTTTGTTTTCACTTTGTTAGGAACTTTGAGGAATTAAAGGCTATTCGTTTCGGTATACTTCGCTCTCATATAGAGTCCAAGGTGTCCCAGCAAGAAAAACCCTCCCATCCAGCGGTTCAAGAGGTGATAGAGACCCTCAAATCCAAACACCTCAATAATCCCAAGATACCCCATATGATTATCGGCTATTTCATCGACATGGAAAAGGCCATTTATGAGTGGAGTCATACCCTGGCATCTGGTGCTCGGGTGGCCATGGTAGTGGATAACGTTCGCTTTGAGGGAGAATTGATTCCTGTAGACTTGGTTCTTTCAGAGGTAGCTGAAGAGGCGGGGTTTGAAGTTAAGGAAATCCTCATTGCCCGCTACAAAGGCAACAGTTCCCAACAGATGAAAAGATATGGAAGGGTTCCTGTTCGGGAAAGTATCGTGGTTTGGAAAAAGCAATGACGGTTGGGTCTTCACAGGAAGAGGCTGAAAAGCTTCAATATAGTTTACGATCTACATTTTTCTATAAGAAGCGGGTTCAATTTAAATTATTATTGCGAGAAATCCAACGGATTAAATGTGAATAGTGTAATTGGAAGTCACCTTCTGGTCTAGGTATTTCCAAATCGAGCTTGGCATATATCCAGGCAAAAAAGATTCCCATATGCCACGTTTATTGTCACCCTGACATTATTTGTTCACATCCGCATCTCATTGCATATTACCGATCAATTGCTGGCCTATCTCAAAAAGGGGTACAGCATCTGGCCTTTGGGGTAAAAGCCCTTGAGGAGAGGAAGGGCCGGAAACTGAGTAAAGAGCGAGCAATCATTCTTGCCAGGCTCTTTAATAGGTACATCAGTGCCTTTATTGATGGAGATCCCAAGTTCTCCATAAAGGATGTCCATCTTGTGGGTATGATGAACTTTGGATCACAGATTAATGGTTCTTGGCGGAATGAAATAGGCATAGAAGGGAGTCGCCGTGTAAAGGAGCTTTTGCTTAAATACCTTTTAGACCATAGGCTCATTTCTGAGGCCCAATCAAAGGATGGCAGTGTACTTTCTTTAAA
>DTXE01000396.1 GCA_012962595.1 Syntrophaceae bacterium
AAATACCAAATCCCAAATTTAAAATCCCAAATCCCAATGACTAAAATATGTTTGGTATTTGATGCTTGGAATTTGGAATTTAAAAAAACCCTCCTGCCTCCAAATAAAGGAGCTATTTTCACATGAAACTTGTGATGACATATCCATTAATATAATAGAAAACAGTCTTTTATCTCTTATCTAGGCCTCTAAAGTTTGGGTTATGGTAGGAAAAGGATTTAAGCCGAAAAACGAAGAAGGATAATAAAATTTAATATAAAATCTTGCCCTTGTCAACCCAATTCAGTAAAGTTTCCTCAAAAATTTTTGTTTATCTAAAACATGTTGATTTTTCTTCTACATCAGATACCACCTTTAAACCTCTTACACCCACATGGTGCAGACCCTAGAGGTCATGATATAGCAATGGGAACCGGGGTAAAGGTCAAAAAAAATACTAACATGGCCAAAATCCCTAAACCTTTTCTTGTCCTATCCAGAGGAGTCCAAAAATCCTGAGGTTGTGGATGTTTCAATCCTAGAATATAGAGCAAGGCCGCCCACATGAGCCATCCTTGCCAACCTATGAATCTAACCAAGCCAGAAGATCCGAGCAAACCAAGCAATCCAAATATTAGAAGAATAGCGAAAGTAAATTTGCAAACCTTTCCATACCATTTCTCTCCAAGAAGGGCATAGGAAATGTGTCCACCATCTAACTGACCAATTGGGATAAGATTAAGGGAGGTGACTAATAAACCAATCCATCCTGCAAAGGCTACAGAGTGCAACACAATGTGGTGATGTTCAGGTAAATCTCCTAAGGTTATCTTTGCAAGCAGACTGAATAGGATGGATTCACCCAATAGCATGGCACCTTTGGGTTCCGGTAAGACCCTAATTTCAGAAAGCCTTAATCCTACTATAAGAACGGGGATTGATATGACCACCCCAATCAGAGGACCTGCTACTCCCACATCTAGAAGACTTTTCCTATCTTTCATGGGTGATTGCATCTTGATAAAGGCTCCAAAGGTCCCAATGATAAAGGGAAAGATGGGTGGTGGTGGTGCTGGAATAAAATAGGGCAAGGTCACCCTTATTTTATGTCTTTTTGATATAATGTAATGGCCCATTTCATGGGCAAGCAAAATCGCCATGAGAGTGAATGAGAAAGGAATCCCTTTCAGAAAAAGGGATAAACCCTTAAAAGGATTGACTCCGCTGTAAAAGGCCCCGGCAGCCGTGGTGGTAAATATGGTCAGGAAAAAAAGGAGAAAATTGAGCTTGTTGCATGAAGCCATCCCCTCAATGATCCACCTTCTCTCTGAGTTCCTTACCCACTTTAAAGAAAGGCAGTTTTTTGGAGGGGACCTGAATCCTTTCTCCGGTTTTAGGATTCCTACCTATATAGGGGTCATAATTCTTGACTACAAAGCTTCCAATACCCCTGAGTTCGATCCTTTCGCCGTTAATGAGAGCTTGGCTCATGGTACCAAAAACGATGTCTATAACCTCCTCAGCCTTTTTCTTGGTTAAGTTAGCCTTTTCGCTCACAACCTGAATCAAACCGGATTTATTCATAACTCACCCTAACCGAATTCTTTTATAGTTATTATGCTGCCCGAAGTCAAGAACTTTTTATTTCCATCCCTAAAAGGCCTTTAGCCTTTGTATCTCCTGGTTGTTTAAGTACCTATAGGCACCGGGCGGTAAAGACCCCAGACGTAGGCTCCCAAAACACACCCTTTTTAGCCTTAAAACTGGATAACCTACTAGCTCACACATTCTCTTTATTTGTCTGCGTCTACCCTCAGTTATGGTTATCTCTAACCATGTGTTTCTTTTAGTCTGTGAGATTTTTCTAATCTTAGCGGGCAGTGTCATCCTGCCATCTAAGGGAACTCCCTTTTTAAGTTTGGTGATTGCAAAAGAGGAAGGTATTCCCTTTACTTTAACATGGTATGTTTTAGGTACCTTATATTTTGGATGTTGTAGTATATGTGATAAGACCCCATCATTTGTCAAAAGGAGTAGTCCTTCAGCATCGTAGTCTAGCCTTCCTACAGGAAAAACCCTTAAACTTAAGTCCTTGATGAGATGGCCAATTGTGGGCCTGCCTTTGGGATCTCTGAGGGTAGTTACGAAGCCCCGAGGTTTATTCAACATGAGGTACATCTTCGGCTGATACCTTTTTATAGGCTGTCCATCTACTGCTATTTCGTCCCGCTCAATATCGGCCTTAGTCCCCAGTGTACGTATAATTTTGCCATTAATGGATATACGCCCTTTTATAATAAGGCGCTCGGCTGCCCTTCGAGAACTGACTCCTGCCTTGGCCAATATCTTCTGAAGCCTTTCTTCCATATTTACAGAACTAAACTATCCTGGGATAGGAGATGGCTGTGAGAAAATCGCTAGGGTCCTTAAGATGCCTTTTTCATGTAACGCCTTACAACAAAATTGACCTCATCTGCTCTAGTGGTGATTTTGTCATTTAGTCTTGCATCCAAGAGACTGTCTAAAATTTTCTTGTAAATAGGGCCCGGAGCAAAACCCATAGATTCCAGATCCTTTCCGGTTAAAGAGGGTTTTATGTATCTTAACTTAGTAATATATGAGGAAATGGCCTTTTTTGTTAAAACACTTTTGGTCTTGGCCATCATATATATAAGAAATTCAATAGCAAACCCCTCAAGATATCTATATATCTGGTTATTCTTCATATCCACCTTTCTCTCCATTTGATGAAGATTCCTGTCGGCCCTTTTCTTTCCGTCTACCATTATCTTTCGGATTTTTTCAGGAATTGAGAGTCTCTCAGTAAGTTCAGTCATCTCCTCTTTGTTTAGACCCTCTGTCAAACCCAAAAAGTAGATGAGCCATTTTTCATACCTCTCATCCAAGAAAAGGAGCTGATACCAAGAGATAGTGCTCTTCAAGTTTTCAAGTACCGACTCCAACTGTTCACCATAGATTATCTTGGGATGTATAGATTGGAGCACCCCGTATTGGGCCATGCGCTTAATGGCCAAAGGGGGGTCTTGTTCCTGTAAGATTGGTTTGAGTTCGGAAAAGAGCCTTTTTCCAGTAAGTTTTTCCAATGCCTTAATTTTAACAGCATTTTCAATAAGATTTGATGTGTGGGTACTAATCTTAAATCCGTAACGCTGTTCAAAACGTATAGCTCTCAAGATCCTTGTGGGATCTTCCACAAAACTCAAATTGTGTAGCACTCGGATAACCCTGTCCTTTAAATCATTTTGGGCACCAAAGAAGTCTATCAGGGTGCCGAAGTAATGAGGGTTAAGCATAATTGCTAAGGTATTTACGGTAAAGTCCCTTCTGTACAAATCCAGCTTTAAGGAACTCATTCCCACAATGGGTAAGGCAGCAGGGGATTCATAATACTCCACTCGTGCTGTGGCCACATCAATCTTAAACCCATCTGGAAATACAACCTGAGCGGTGCCGAATTTTGTGTGATAATGGGTGCGGGCTCCATGCTGTTCAGCGAATATTTTAGCAAAATGGATACCATCTCCTTCAACCACAATATCAATATCCAAGTTTTTATGCCCCAGTAGAAGATCCCTTACAAAACCTCCCACTGCATAAATGTTGTATCCTAGGCCATCAGCAACCTTTCCTATGGCCTGCAACCTCTCCAAGATATTTTTAGGAAGTTGCTCGGCCATGTGGTAGGATACCCTTTTTTTTCGCAAATAGTAACGCCTCACATCATAGAGATATTCTGGCGGAGTGGAACCGCTAGCCAAGGCCCTTAGAAGGTCTGTTCTAGTGATAACTCCTATTACCTTCTCCTTTTCAACCACAGGCAGAATTCCTTCTCTTTTTTGGATTATATATTCCTGAATCCTATGAAGAGGGGTATCTGGAGCTACCTGCGAGAATCTCTTGAGGATAAAGTCTTTGACCTTGAGATGCCTAGAGCTGTGGGATAGGGCCTTTTCCACCATTCCCCTGGTAATTAACCCCAGGAGCTTCCCATCTGTAATTACAGGTAATGTATTTATATTTTGTTCCTTCATTATTTGACCAGATACTTTAAGGCTAGTTTCCGGTTGGACGTGTATCACGGGAGAAGACATGATATCCCTTGCAATTCTTGAAGGTCCTATTCTGTCATGTAATATCTTGAGCAGTTTATCCTCGACCTGGATAAGGTTTAAATCCTTAATGGTGGCTGAGGCGGCCTGTGGGTGCCCTCCGCCTCCAAAGGCCTTTGTAATCTTAGCCACATCCACCTGACTAATCCTACTACGAGCTACCAGGTACACCCTATCTTTCATACTCGCTAGGCCAAACACTACCTTTAAATTCTCCATTTCCATAAGCTTATGGACCAGGATGGCGAAATCCCCTATATACTCATCCCTATAAGCTTGAGCAATGACCACATCTATCTCATTTATGTGATAAGTAGAGGCGGATTGGATAAGATCATTAAGGAGGGCTACCTGCTCTACGGTTAAATCCCGAGCAAGCATGTCCGACACAATGTTTAGATTAGCTCCTTTGGAGAGGAAATAAGAGGCTGCCTGGTAATCAGCCTCTGTGGTGCTAGGAAAAGTGAAGGAACCTGTATCCTCATAGATACCCAAAGACATAAGTGTGGCCTCATCTGATGAGATTTGGATATTCCTCTCTCTCAAGATTTTGGCAAGGATGGTGACAGTGGCACCTACAGTTTCTATTACCTCAACAGAGCCTGTAATATCTTTAGATGTAGAGGGATGGTGGTCATAAATGTGAATATCTAAACCTGGCTTGTCTATTATCTTACAAAATCTTCCAATTCGACTAGGTTCTCTAGTGTCCACTAAAATGAGTCTTTTGACCCTTTCTAAATCTACCTTTTTGGCCTGAACGATATCCAGAAAGTACACTGTGGATTTGACGAAAAAATCCCTTAACCCCTTTTCCTGGGAACCAGGAAATGCCATTATGGCACGGGGATACAATTTTTTGGCTGCCACCATGGAGGCTAAGGCATCAAAATCGGCATTGATATGGGTAGTAATAACCTCTAACCCATTATTTAGAGGGTGCTTTTTGCCATTCGCCTTTCGCTGCTCCTTCCCCCTCACCCTTTTTACCCTCTAGGATGATATTGGCGATGGATATCCTTTAGGCGTTCTCTGGCCACATGAGTATATATTTGGGTACTAGAAATATCTGAATGGCCTAACATCATTTGGACCGATCGAAGATCTGCTCCCCTCTCTAAAAGATGGCTGGCAAAGGAATGTCTTAAGCTGTGAGGTGTAATTCTTTTTGAAATGCCAGCCCTTTTAGCATATTTTTTTATGACCTTCCAAAAGCCCTGCCGGGTGAGCCCTTTTCCTGAGCGGCTTATAAAGAGATATATACTTTGTTTTTCCTTTAAGAGACCTTGCCGGGTAGAATGGAGATATTTCATTATCCTATTCTGGGCAATTCTCCCTATGGGTACTATTCGTTCCTTAGAACCCTTTCCTAAGGTTCTTAAGTAGCCTGCCTCAAGGTTGATATCGTTAAGCCGGATTTTCACAAGTTCAGACACCCTAAGTCCCGTAGCATACAAAAGCTCAAGCATTGCCGAATCTCTGACTTCGAGCGTATTGGACAAGTCTGGTTCCGCTAGAAGACGATCTATCTCTTCCATATTAAGGACTAGGGGCAGTCTTCTTTGGGTCTTAAAGGAGTGGATGTGGGTTGTGGGATTTTCTGAAATGACACCTTCTCTAATCAGAAACTTATAAAATCCTTTAATGGATGCCAAGTTTCGGGCCCGACTCTTAACAGAAAGTCCCATCTCCTTCAGTTCGGACAGAAATCCCGAAATATGGAGATAATTAGTTTCCTTGATATGAGAAACATGCTCTTTCTTTAAATACCGGATATATCGGGTAAGGTCTCTACTGTAGGAATCTAATGTATTTTTTGAGAGACCTCGCTCCACTATAAGAAAATCCAAAAATTGATCTAATAGTTGATCCATTATTTACCCCCTTCCACTGATAGACACTACCTTATGGCCGTGCTTTGCCAATGCTTGAGCTATAGGTGTCACATGACACTTCTCCAGTCGAAAGGAGTAAATTTTTTTTCCTTGTCTTTTGGGCAGGATACCAACGCTTATAATCTCCGCATGGTGCTCTTTTATAATCCTTGAAACCTCTTCAAATGCATGGGGTTTATCACTAAGTATGATATCTACACGAGAGCTAGATTTGAGGACACCCATGATGTGGATAAATGCCCCCAATATATCGGTTACCGTAATGATTCCCAGCAATCGATTACCAACACCCACAACGGGAAGGCTTCCGATTTTATGTTTAAAGATCAATTTAGCAGCGGTATCAATACTGGTATCGGGAGAGACTGTGATAGGATTGGTGGTCATAATATCCTTCAAACTGACTTCTTCCAGCATAGAGGGAATAATGGCTTGGCGTAGGTCTCCTTCAGTTACTAGCCCTATTAGTCTTGAGCCATCCACCACGGGAAGATGGCGAATAGAGTGTTTTTTCATAAGCTCTATGGCCTCTCGGATACTACTATTCTTAGTAATAGTCACTAGCTTTTTTATCATCCATTTTCTAACATCCATTTCCAACCTCTCAAGAAGTCTTTTTTATTTAATGTAAAGTAAATTGCATGAATTTTCAAGGAAAATCCATGGATTCTGGAATAGATGTAGCGAGAATTACAAAACCATTGATTTCAGGCATAGGTTGCTATATAAATCCTGTAACAACAGGGGGCACCAACAAGAGACAAAGGGTATATGGATAAGATATTGATCGAGGGTGGGCATCCCCTTAAAGGGATAGTTAAGATTAGCGGAGCTAAAAATGCCACCTTACCCATATTGGCCGCTACTCTGCTTACCTGTGGATGGAGTACCATCCATAACGTGCCAAGATTCCTAGGTGATATTATAACTATAAAGAGACTCCTTTCAAGTATGGGTGTAGAGTTCAAAGAGGATAGGGGCTTAAAGGTCAATACCTCAAATGTCACAGGTTACGAGGCTCCTTATGACCTGGTCAAGACCATGCGGGCATCTGTCCTGGTTTTAGGGCCGCTTATCGCCAGAATGGGGAGGGCCAGAGTTTCTTTGCCCGGAGGGTGCGCCATTGGTGCACGGCCCATAAACCTTCACCTTAAGGGTCTTGAGAGTCTGGGGGTTCATATTCAGCTAAGGGCAGGCTACATAGAGGCCAAGGCCAAGAGGCTTAGGGGTGCTACTATCTACTTTGATATACCCACGGTTACCGGAACCGAAAACCTCATGATGGCCTCCACCTTGGCTCAAGGCACTACCATACTGGAAAACGCAGCAAAGGAGCCAGAGGTGGTAGCATTAGCTTGTTTTTTAAATAAAATGGGGGCCAAGATATGGGGGGCAGGAACTGATATGATTACCATAGAGGGGGTAAAGGAACTATCACCCCAGGAATTTACCATCATTCCGGACCGGATTGAGGCAGGAACTTATATGGCCGCAGCAGGTATTACCGGAGGTAATATTACCATTAAGAATTGCGATATTACTTATCTGGAGGCAGTAGTTAATAAATTAAAGGGGGCTGGGGTAAAGGTCCACCATGATAAGGATGGGGTAAAGGTAGTGGGCCCAAAGGTTATCAATAGTATCAATGTAAAAACCTCACCCTACCCCGGATTCCCTACAGATATGCAGGCCCAATTCATGGCCCTAATGAGCTTGGCTAATGGCACAAGTCTCATCTCTGAAAGCGTCTTTGAGAACCGTTTCATGCATGTGGCCGAGCTAAGGAGGATGGGGGCAGATATTGAGGTAGAAGGCCATACTGCTATTGTAAAAGGGGTAAAGAACCTTACCGGTGCTCAGGTTATGGCAACGGATTTGCGGGCCAGTGCCTCACTTGTTTTAGCTGGGTTGGCAGCTAGAGGCACCACGGAGATCTCCCGTGTCTATCATCTGGACAGAGGCTATGAAAGGATCGAGAATAAATTATCTAAACTCGGTGCCCATATCTGGAGGGTTTCACCTGAAAATAGCTCCTCCA
>DTXE01000397.1 GCA_012962595.1 Syntrophaceae bacterium
AAATTATGCAGCATCTAAGGGTGGAGTGATAGCTAAGACAAAATCTTTCGCCATAGAGGCAGCAAGTTCAGGTATCAGGTATAATACTATAACACCAGGTTTTATAGCTTTGAGAGATTTCTAACTCTATTTTTGGGACAAAACTTTTTCCTGAGCCTCTAACATGTAATGGAAAATGCTACGGAAGGACAAAAAATTTAGTACTTGATTTTCATGTTTATTTATTCTAGCATTCAAAGAAGCTTCTTAGGAAGCCCTGGAGTTTTGATTCTTTAAAGGCCCTCGGGACTTTCTAGGATCCTGAGGGCCTTTTTATTTAAGGAGGATATTATGGTAACCATTGGACCAAATACTACTGCTACAATTGATTATTCCTTATCTTTGGGAGGTGGGATCAGCTCTCATAGGGAGTCTCTCCAGTTTAGATATGGTGCTGGTGAGATCTTACCAAAACTGGAGGAAGAATTGGCCGGGCTTTCTGTGGGGGAGGAAAAGGATATTACTCTATCCCCTGAAGATGCCTATGGAGAAATAGATCCTCGCTTGATCCAGGTTGTACCTTTAGAAGTATTCCCTGGTGATACAGAGGTCAAAGCGGGACAGGCCTATCAGAGTTTGGATGAAAGAGGAAAGCGAAGGTTGTTTTATGTCAAGAAAGTTGAAGGAAATCATGTAACTGTCGATTTCAATCACCCTTTAGCTGGCAAGACCTTATATTTTCATGTGGTGGTTAGAGATATCCAGAGCTTAACTATGGAAAAGGAAGTTTAATGTCTATCAGTGTAGAGGTTAAGGGAAATATTGAAAGGGCCATTAAGTTACTTAAGAAGAGGATGCAATTGGAAGGTGTACAAAAGGAACTCAGACATCGACGATTTTATGAGAAACCTAGCGTTAAAAAGAAACGGAAAAGACTTGAGGCCAGCCGGAGGAGACGCAAATCTAAACGCCGGTTTTTATAAGAACAATAAGGATTGGGTTTTGTAGAAGAAGGATTATAGTTCAGGAAGCTAAGCCTAAGAAGCAGCTATAGAGAAAATAGCCAAATAATGTTGAGAATTTAAATTCTTTCTTCTCTCTACTTTTAAGTATGCCTTCTCAGCCAGATAAAGCATTTGTTGTAAGGAGATTCTATCTTTAAAGGGAGGCCCTTCTACATCCTTTTTCTTTTTCCACTCCAAAAGGATCAATCTCCCATCTGGTTTAAGATATATTGCCATGTTTGTGAGAAACCTGACCCTATCAGCTACCTCGTGAAGAACGAAGGCTAGAAGTGCGAAATCCAGAGATTGTTTCTCTAGGGGAATTTCGTACTCTAGGGATTGTATAATCTTGATGTTTTTAATTCACTTCCTTTTCACCTTTACTTGAAGGGATGCCAACATCTCCTTCGAAATATCAATCCCATAGACTAAGCCAGTTTCTCGAACCAACTGGGAGGCTGGAATGGTAAAGAAACCTGTGCCACATCCAATATCTGCTAAGGTGTGTCCAGAACATATTCCAGCCCACGATAATATACCATAGGGGTCTAGTACATTAAGCCTTTCCGGGCTATCCAAGACTTCCTTGTGAGAAGGGTTGAACTTATGAGGCATCCCTGCGTTTTTCCAGAAGTTCCTTATAAAATTTTCTTATGGAGTTAGTACTCGTAAACCTTCTCCAGTTTCCACTCATCATTCCTTTCATCATACCTTAAAAGGTAGGCCTTTCCATCGTCAGTCAACACCTTAAAGTAGTTAAATTGAGGATCTCGCCATCGGTCAACGATTTTCTCAACCATGAGTTTTTTGCCCTCTAGAGTAAAGCTTATAGGCCTTTCATTAACCTTATAACCCGAGTGGCACTCTACTTTGATAACATATATATTGGATAACTGCCTCATTTTCTGATACAGAAATAAACCCCCAAAGGTCTTATAGGAGAAGTGGCAATATCTCACCAGCCTTCCCTAAAATGGTCTGGTGGGCAACCCATGATATGGGGGTCCTTTCTAAATTTATCTCCACCACAAAGGCACCTTTTGCTCTTGCGTAATATGGAAAAGAGGCAACTGGCTGCACCACCCCTGATGTTCCAATCACCATCATAAGATCACACAAACTTAGGACATTGTCTGCCCTGGCTAGAACATCTCTAGGTAAGGGTTCCCCGAACCAAACCACATTAGGACGAAGTAAACCACCGCAAATTCCACAATAAGGCAAAATCTTCAACGGCACTTCATAATTCTCACTAACCTGATTGCAGGCAGTGCACCTGACCTTCCATATATTGCCATGAATTTCCAATACATTCTTACTACCTGCCTTGTGATGTAAGCCGTCCACATTTTGAGTGATCAGGGTAAAGTGATGAGAGTTTTTCTCCAATTCCACCAAGGCGCTATGGGCTGGATTATGGCTTAAAGAGGCGATCAATTGCCTTCGCCAGTTGTACCACTCCCAAACCAGTTGAGGATTTCTAGCAAAGGCTTCAGGAGTAGCCAGCTCTTC
>DTXE01000398.1 GCA_012962595.1 Syntrophaceae bacterium
CCCCGTTGAGAAGGATAATTTCAGTCATAAGAGCAAATGGGATTTCATTGACAGTATTCAAGCCAAGAAGAAGCATAACCGAGGGAATATGCCCAAGAGCAAACGCAAGAGCCGATAAGACAGTTATAACCCAGAAAATCTGATTTTGCCATCTCTTTTTTAGGATCACATAAGAAATGAGCCATACCCAGAACGAAATGAAAAACAGACGAAATATCACTTCTTCGCCAATACCAGCAACAGCTGAAGCAACTAGGGAGGTAGGGAACGGTGGATGAGGAAGTGGACCCAAAGTATGAAACTGGCTAAAAACGGCATCCGCGAAGATGAAAAATACACCAATGACTATTCCAACAAGCGCAGGAATCAAGAGTCTTTGTCTATTAGAAACTTTCGAATCCCAGATGTCAGCAAAGCCAAGTCTTTGTGAAAGTTTCAATCCAATAAAGCCTAAGCCACCATAGAGAACAAGCATAATGGCTGCATTCACAAGGGCGAGCATTGGTTTTGGAGCCGGAAGTTTTTGTTCTGGCAAAATTGGTAGGAAAGAACCTTGGGGTAAAAAGACATTAATCGCTGCCAAGATAGCAAGAGCTATGATGAGACCAATATAAATTTTGATTGATAGACCTATTTTATTCATAATTTATTCCCAATTTTAAAATTGGCGCCATTTAGTATGGAACTTAAATTAACTGCAAATGTATAAATTACGATAAAAATTGATGCTGTAGATACTTTAGGCTTTTTCACCTTAGGTCAGTAAACTCTTCAATCGGTCTCTGAATGCTTGGCTTAGGTTGAAACGTTGAATAACCCACGCGCAGAACAAATTGAACTGGTTTTGAAAGGCCAAGCAATTCTTCAATCTGCACTTTCCATGGCGATTCCTCTATCAACTGTGACATTGGGTGAACGGCAATTCCACGTTCAGTGCATTTTAGTGCCAACCTCTCAAATACCTTTCCGGCATGAAGTAAAGACGAAACTGACAGGTCATCACTTGTTATTACGATAAAGCCAGCACAATTATTTACCTGATTTTTAACGTTCTCGACACCTTTATTACGGAAAGACCAAGAGAGAACACTCTTTCCGTTCATAAAAGTATACCAGAAAAACTTTGCTATACCAGAGACCCCGAGCATCTCTGGTGTAATTCCGTCTCCTCTTTTCTTTACTTCAAAGCGTGAAAACCTCAACCACCTTGCCAGTTCTTTTTGTTTTTCATCGTCAAAAGTCTGTTTTTTATTTGCCTCTATTAAACTCTTGGCAATCCATTCTCCTTCTTTGCTCTCTCTTGAGAAATAGGTAAAGTGGTCTGGTAAAAGTCTTTTGAGTTCCTTTACGTGTAAAGGGAGCAAATCCTTCTTCTCATACGGTCTCCTGTTAGTGGCTCTCGTTTCAATCAGCTCCAGCCTGTTGTCTTTCTGTGGCGTGCATCTAACTAATTTCACCTTCAGAATATCCGTATTTTTAGAATTAGTTGCCAGAATTTCTGTCTTAGCTTTGAATCCGAATGTGAGAGCAGCCTGTTCTAAATTCTCCCAAAACGCACCTATTGAAAGTAGAAACTCTCGATTTTCTGGATCAACTTTTAGAAGCCATCTTTTTGGATCGGACTGGATTATAAACTCCAATTCTGAGATGATTTTAACCCTCCATGGTTGAGTATTATGCGAACTCGGAGCGAGAGAAGCATATCTAAGAATTTGTGCTATATTTCCTGGTATGCTCATCACTTTGCCTCCTTTCTCTCTGTGTTATAATTTATCTTCTTTATTTCCAATCTATACCAAGTAAAATCCCCTTCTTTAAACTTCCAGGTTACAGACATATTTACCGGAATCCTGATTCCTTCGAATTCTCTGTAATTTTTACCATTTACTGTAATGCCCCACCTTTCCAAGGTTGAACCATCTTTACGATAATAATAGCGATCAGCCTCAAAACTTACAAAATCTCCATTCTCGTCAAATTTGAATATGCCCGAAGCTGTTATTCCTTTATAACTCATGGTTGCTCTTGCAGTTGTAGAATCTATCTCTTCCCATGTGATGTAATCGTTTAATGCTGCTGAAGGATACCACACCATCTCACCCAGATATCTCAGCAAAGCCCCCTGATCTATCTCCTTTCCTCTTGCATTAACAACAGGAATGAGAGACAGTTTGATAAGCATATGTCCTCTTCCATTTACGTATTTGTCCCTTCCAGAAAGATGCAAAAATGAGGATTTTACATCTGCTATCCAGATAAAGCCGGGTGGATTCGTGGAGATATACTGTTCAGCATTAACAGACATCCAGTTGCCTTCAGGTTTTGTTCTCATCTCGCCTTTTTGTTTTAGGTGAACTGTCTGAATGACCTCTTTTCCAGCAATATTTGAACGCATAAGCCACTTCTGCACCACGGCAGGCATATCATCAATCATCTCTTCTGTTACAACTCTTTTATCTATTTTTTCTGGCAGAAATGAGTTGAGTTCATCGTTTACCATCCTATCAAAACTCCAAGCACCGTATGAGGGGATAACGGCTAAAAGTATAATTATATTTGCAACGGTTCCAAATTTTGCATCCTTCCAGTAAATAAAAATCAGGATCTGGGAGATGAAAATCGCAACAGCTGCAATCATCCACCACCATTCCTTCCTCAGCAGATACTTTGCTGCAGAAGCTATGAAGAGTAAAGATGCGATCAGCCAGAGTAATCCAGCTATTCTGGATAAACCACCTGATAGAGAAATGAGCGTCTCTCCTGTCAGTTGCTTTACTTCAGCCAAATTCCATTCTTTTACAAATCCAAGCAGATGGATTAATCCGTGAAGGAATATGACAAACGAAAATACTATTCTAATCATGGTTTAAAATCTCCTCCATCTCTTATTATGAACATTCCTCCGCCATTTCATATAACGTTCTCGGTGTATGCAAAGTGCGAGGCGAAGCCGAGTATTTGGGTGGACGACTGCAGGAAGCAAACCGCATACACCGTGTTATACGGCGCTCAAGAATATTCTTACATACCCCCTTACTTCCTTAAATTGAGCCAGCAATCCATGGCCGCCATCTTCAAAGGATATCAATTTCGATTGCTTAATGTTTCTATAGGCAAATTCTGCGTGCTTGTAGTTCACCAGTTTATCATCCTTAGCATGCAATATCAGTGTAGGCGCTGATATCAGTTCTTTTTCCTCAGGAGTAAACTCTTTGCACACTTCTGGGGGAGTTCCAATCAGCTTCAGCAATTGGGACTGGAAAAACTTAGCGAACATCCAGTATACGAAGTCAGATTTCTGGATGAGGTGCACGACTTTGATGGGAAAAGTCTCTATCATGGACATACTCATCGCTGACACCAGTATCAATGCGGAACATCTATCTGGATAGTCATGAGCGAACTGCAGGGCTGAAGGGCCCCCACCTGAACCTGCTATAACAATTACTTTCTTTATTTTCAGGTAATCGAGAAGGGCGGTATAGAGGGCAGCTTGTGCCTCTACTGAAGAATCTTCGGGCATTGGGGTGCGAAGGAACCCAAAGCGTGAAACCGAGATCAACTTGAAACCATTCCCCAGGACCTGCTTGCCAAGCAGAAGACCCTGATCATAACCACCGCCAGACCCGTGAAGCAGCAGGACAGGCGGTCCCTCTCCTTTAACTGCGTACTCAATATCACCATGGTCTGTTTTCAAGAGTTCACTGCCAGCAAGTACCCTTTCTCTTGTTTCAGATATTTCCGCTCGAAACCGAAAATACGTAATTGACAACACTGCCAGCAGTAAAAAGACTGCTACAATGATTATGTATTGCATACCCCACATCCTTCATCTAATATCAATATAACCAACTTTTATACTCTGATGTTGCGTCCTTCATATCCTCATACAGCCACACCATGCGATCCGCAAACCACAACTTGCTGATAACAATAACAACGCCACCGAGAACTGTTGGCCATATTTCCAGTATGAATAAACCCCAGATAAAGATGATTGCGCCAATTGATCCTATCACCGATAAAATATTAGGCATATAAAGATGATGTTTCGGCACGGACATATTTCTACGATTCATCCAGACCCATTCACCAAGGACTATTTTAGATGCCCAATTATTGGTGCTTTTCGGTTCGGGAAAGATTCGCGGGTTAAACCACATCCATAAAAGCACAGTAATAATTGGAGCTATAGACCACAAACCAAGCCAGACCCTGCTCCAGAATGCTAAAGCGATAAGCGGAACCATAGAAAAACGAGAATAAACACTCCAAGGATTGGAATGACGCCGGCGCGTATTTTCATCTATTCGAAATAGTTGTGCTATTTTTCTTTCAAGTGTCATATTTACCTCATTATGTTTATTATTGAATTAGTTTATATTTTTGCGGGGTTCGGAGTTTCATATAACGTTCTGAGCGTATCTGAAGTTCTCCGAAGATAATTTGGGCGGAGTGCCGAAGGCACAAAGCCAGATACGCTCTGTTAGGCGAAGCGCAATATCCAGCATCATTTTCCCTTCATATTAGACGGCTAGCAGGCAATAAACACGATAGTCTCCCAAGGTATGAACGAACAACTGTTCTCCCCGACGAGAACGCATACTTCGGTATCAGCGATAAGGTATATACCGGTAACATAACCATGAACGTAGTTACCATAACGTGCTTCGAGATCTCGAACAGCAACCCTGATGGTACGGAGCTTCTTACTGCCGTCTTCTTGGGTATTAACCGCTCCTGCAAATGTTGGAACGTCTTCTGGCATCCGATAACCAGGTAGATTCTCTATTTGGGCCCTATTGAACCAACGCTCAAGGATTCGCAGCCAGCTTGCTCGATCCATAATGTACACCTCCTTTCAATTATTGATTTGCGTTTCGCCTCCGGAATATGCCATTTATACCCTTTAATTGTTTTAATTTTTGCAATATATGCAGGGTTATATTGGAAGCTAACTTTAATTCTTACATTGGAATCTTTATTGATTTTTATTCCTGGTATTCTATTCACCTTTTATTTTTGCGAGGTCATAATAACCTTATATATAATTAATCCTATTTATACTTTACTATTAAAATAATTAAAAAAAAATACAAAAAATTTAAGAAGCTTTTTCGAGTAGCTTAACTTGCTTTAATCTATCTAAGACTTTGCTAATGCTTGCGCGCTTCATCTGCTAATCTGCAACTTTCTCTGAAATATGAAGTTTAATTTATTCCCCTCCTGCTACCTGCGCGACTACTTTATCTATTTCTTAATAGTATTGTATAGAGTATATCCTATAAAACTTAAACCTTAAACCTAAAACCTTAAAACTATGACAGATACCCTAGATCAAATATTGCATCTTTTATCTGAAGGTAAGATCACAGTAGCAGATGCTAAGAAAAACCTTTGTTTGCATAGTATAAAAGAAATTAAAGAAAAAGCCAAGCTAGATCTTAATAGAAAGCGCAGAACTGGAGTTCCAGAAGCAATACTTGCAGAAGGTAAGAGGGAAGAAGATGTAGCAACTTTTGCCTGTGAGATGGCACTGGAAAATGGCTATGCACTAGTTACGCGAGTTAAGGAATCTTGCATAAAAGAGATCAAAAAAGAAGCTAAAAAAGAGTTTGAGGTAATTTATAATGAACTTGCAAAAACAGTGTTAGTTAAACAACAGGATTATATTTTCGAGTATAGTGGCACAATTGGTGTTATAGCTGCAGGAACTGCAGATATACAAGTTGCAGAAGAGGCAAAAGTTGCTGCTGAAGTTATGGGCTGTGAGGTAATAACATGTTATGATGTAGGAATTGCTGGACTTCATAGACTATTTGAACCCCTATATACCATGGTAGAAAGAGAAGTTTCTGCAATAGTAGTAGTAGCTGGTATGGAAGGTGCGCTGCCATCTGTGGTAGCTTCGCTTGTAGATGTACCTGTGGTTGGTGTGCCAACCTCAGTTGGATATGGCTTTGGCAAGGGGGGTATAGGTGCACTAATGACCATGCTTCAGACCTGTTCACCTGGACTTGCAGTCGTTAATATAGACAATGGATTTGGCGCGGGCGTATATGCTGCCCTTATATCTAAAA
>DTXE01000399.1 GCA_012962595.1 Syntrophaceae bacterium
CACACCTGAATTACTCATTACAGTATTTACATCTGCAAAATCAACATTCATATGTCCATGAACTGTAATTATTTCTGCAATTCCTTTAGCTGCAATTGTTAAAATATTATCGGCATAGCCAAATGCTTCCGATAGTTCAAGATTGCCATGTATATCTCGCAATCTCTCATTATTTATCACTAGCAGAGAATCAACATTTTTCTTCAAATTATTGATACCTTCCATAGCCTGCAGGATTCTTCTTTTACCCTCAAATTTAAAATCCCAAATCCCAATGACCAAAATATATTTGGTATTTGATGCTTGGGATTTGGAATTTAAAGTGTAGGGCATAAAGCAAAAAAGAAATCCTCCTGCCTCCAAATTAGAGGAGTTATTTTCACATGAAAAAGAACCTAACCCTAAAGGAAGTTATTGAAGATGCAGTAGATGAGGTGATACGGGAGTTCAATCAGCTAGAGTTTGTAAAGAGGTGGTATGAGCACCATGATAAATGGTATGACTTTTGGGATGAGGCAGATAAGATTCAGTCTGTATTATTTTTACTGGAAAAATTTAAGGTCTTTTCTTCTGAAAAGCTTATGCCTCTTTTAGAAAGGGTAAAAAATCGCTTTGCCAAAGATGATCTTTTAGAAGCTGCCCCAAATGAATATCCACACTTAGATAATCGCATAAGATATATAGTCTATGGCCATACCCATGAACCCCTCCAAGTCCCCCTGGAGGTCATAGAAGAACCTGCTGGCCTAAAAGAACATATCTATTTAAATACAGGTACCTGGCGCACCAGATATCACAAAAGTAAAGAAGGCTTAGGCTTCATTGGCTGGAAAAATCTTTCTTACCTGGTCTTTTATAGAAAAGAAGAGAGAATTAGATTTTCCTACCTTTGAGACCTGGACAGGGACATTAAAGACGGTTTGAGGCAAAAAATAAATAAAAAAGGAGGTGTTGAGAGGCATCTTGATTGTAGCATCTCACAATTACTAAAAAGCATATTATACACGAGGAGGTGAACAAGATGGCTTATAAAGTGTATATGGTTGAAAACTACGTGCTTCGCTACGATCGCAAGAATGAGCGACCATGGATTATCTTTCACTATAAAGTAGATGGAAAGTGGCGCAATGTCAACTGGTTTCCACCAGCAGAAAATGCAGTATACATTGTGGATATGCTTCGAAACGAGAAACCTGTCTACTGGGTACCAGAAGGAAAGTACCTTACTACATCTTTTGAGGTTGTTGGTGAAGAAGAGACCTGATGGCTATTACTCTGGGGTTTGATTGTGACGAGACAAGGCCATAGAGCAGATAGGAAGCTTAGCTTCACACAAATTAAAATACTTCATAGAGTTGGAAAGGATGTGATGTGGTTTAGGAGTAAAAATGCATTTGCATTGGTTTCACCAGACAAACTAAAGAAAGGAGGTAAAAATCATGGCAGAGAGCAAAATGAAATACACAGTTAAACTTTTGTTGGACTTAAGGGAAATCAAAGAAGATCCAGGACTGGAAAAAGAACTTTATAAAGAGGAAAAACCTATAAAAGTGGCGGCGGTCCGGGGAGGTAAAATACTTGCGGCGGTGGAGATCGAAATTAGAAACATAAAAGACGTTTCTAAAATTCCTGTGACCATTGAATTTGATTACCCTACAGAAGAGCCGCCAGGTGCTTACATAATCATAGCACCCAATCTTCCAGAAAGGGAATTTTTGGGAATAGAAGCTAAAAAGATCTGGGTCTCTCCTAGAAAATTTAAAGATAATACTGCTGATTTAACAAAAGAAAGAATATTAATCCCCAAGTACCTCTTTAGATGGTGGCTTATACTTTGCCACACTTATACTATCACTGGTAGGGTTGTAAAGCGAGTGTGGAAAGACCATGTCCCTTGTGATGAACCTGTGCCAGGAGCCAAGGTAGAAGCCTATGATGTAGATTGCTGGTGGTTCTGGTGGAAAAAGGATTTGGTTGGTTCAGCAACAACGAATCCAGATGGAACCTTTGAAATCAAGTTTAGATGGTGCTGCCTTTTATGGTATCCTCTTCTGAAACCAAGATGGGTTATTGATCCCGATTTGCTAAAGCATATTACAAAAGCAGTTAAACCCTATGTTGGTCCAATTCCACCAGAGGTATTAAAATCCCCTATTGATTTTGAAAAATTTTTGGGCGGTACCCAGAAGATTGCACCCCATGTTGGTGCTATCAATATAGGAGAATTTCCAGGCGGGGAAAAAGCTACCCCTTCGTTTCCCCTTCCTCCACCTAAAGGTTTAGAACTTGCCAGAGAAGAATTAATAGCACCTGTTTCTCCTATAACAGATTTGATCTCAAAAATAAGGCCAATTCTCTCTCCTTTGCGATGCTGGCCTTTTTGGCCTAAGGACTGTTCTCCAGATATCATCTTTAAGGTAACCCAGGAGTGTGAAGGAGAAGAAAATATTATCCATGATGAAGGTCCTTTCCAAACCAGATGGAATATTCCCATAAGTTTGAATGTAAGTTTATTTGCCAATGAGAAGGCTTGCTCTATTCCCATCTGTGAAGAACCGCCCCCTGGCGACTGCTTGAAGTTTAGTTGGGTAAATTGTGTTAGTGTTGAACACATAGGCACCAGTCCTGGACCTCCTGATTTAAGGGGTTATGCATATCCATTAGCACAAGATCGTCCCTTTGCAGAAACTATAAGAGTAAAGGGATTGTTTGGAGCAGGTTCGGATGTAGACTACTTTAAAGTCCAATATTCTTACAATGGAGGGGCATTTAATGATATGCCCAAAGATAAATTGGTAGGCTTTGGTCGCAGTTATTGGGCACCCTCCTCCAAGCTCACCTCCATCAACACCGCCAAAATGGAATCATGTGCCTTTTATTCCACACGAAGTGGATGGGGAAATTGTCTATAAAACCCTTAAAAAAGCAGAAGAAGAAAATCCGTTGCCACCCGGGTGGACATGGGGCTATCTGTGGAATGATTTGGATACATTATTTCTATGGAATTCAAAGGACTTTCCTGAAGGGGATGGCCTTTACACCATCCGCCTAGTGGGCTATCGCTGGGACAAAAAGACTAATAAGCTTGTAAATGAGCATATTATGGAAACTTGTGAACTGACAGTATCACAGGAAGAGAGGGTAATGATAAGGATAGATAACCGGGTTAAGCCAGATCCTTTATACCCACGTGCCTGCGGGCCTGGCACTATTCATCTTTGTACCTACGAGCCAGATTGTTATTTTAGGAAGGTAGCTTATATTAAAAGCGGAACTACGGTGGAAATTGAAATCAAACCCTGTGACATAATAGAACTCACTAACGATGATTATATTGTAATTCACTTCAATGCCTCTGTCCCTAAAAACAAAAAGGATGGCCATTTGTTAGGCTATCATATGCATGCTCACTGGGGAGAGGATAAGGTTTTTAATGTATTAACCAATGGAACATTGGAACCAGATCCAGATATACTAGTTGGACCAACGTATAACCATACATTTAGTGGAGCTCAAGGTGCTCATAGAAGTGGCCTTCCGGCTACCGATCCAGAGCATGACAGACCTTACTGGTTTGGTGGGAACTTTAAGGTTACCGTGAAAGGAGACAAATTTGAAACTTGTGCCTATACACTAAGATTGCGGGTATGGAAACGTACTATTGTAGATTGCATTAACCCATACTATGTCCATGTCAATTGGTGTTCATATTCCTTTACTATTAAAAAGGTGTGATTGTGAAAAGGGAACTTTGTTAAGTCAAAGGGGAGGCCAGAGCCTCCCCTAATTTAAGAAGTACAGGAGGGATGTCATGAAAGACAAATTCCTTTTTATTGGGATAGCAGTGGCAATTTTTGCTCTCTCATGTGCTGCCGTTCCTAAGCCAGCAGTAGATAGGGAAATCTGGTATAACGCAATTAATTTTGTCTCTGGCGACCCTACGCTCAAGATTTACCAGCCTTATGTGGCCCATCCCAGCGTAAAGATCAAAGCCACTTCTCCGGGAGATCTAAAATGGATATCCATGACTATTCCCACAAAACCTGGAAAGAAGATTAAAGGAATCAGGGTTTGCTATCAACTTACAAATTCTCGAAGTTTTATCTCTCAGATTCGTCTTGCAGAGATGATAACGCCAGATCATGCTGTAGTCAAACATGATGATGGTACTGATCTTTTAAGTACCACTCCTACTTGCTATGATAGCATTGTTGCCGAATATGAGCCAAAAGCCTCCGTCTTGCTAGAACTAAGACTCAACTTTGGGGATACGGCTGATGTTATCACCATTGGAGGGATCAGGGTCTTATGGGGGGATTAATTTAAGATTTCGCCGTATCGAGCTAGCAGGTGAAAAAGAAAGGAGGTGATTGATCCATTATGAATATCATGTTTTAGAAAACGAGAGTGAAAGAAGGGTTATCTAAAAACAAATAGACTAAAAGGAGGTACTAGAGATGATACAAAAGAGCAAAGAACCAAGGTCTCCGGTAAGCAAAGAGAGAGCTATGGAGCATGCACTGCTAACTATTAGACGTGCCTGGGCTGGTGCAATCCCTGACTTTGAAAGATGGGGTGGATTTGAAATAGATCCAGAACCTCTCGTTATCCATGACCTCAATGGGCAAGTGCTTTTCTATGAATTTGGAGTCATGGATGGAAAAGAGTTGGTTGGGTCTGTTAAGGCAAGTGCCAGTAAGATTATAGGTTCGGCTGTTCCCACAGTTGAGTTTGGACCAAGGGGCTGGTATCCTGATAAGGCTGCCAAGGAGGCGACGGATGAGGTTAAGAAGCGCTTCCCGAAGGCTAAGATTACAGAGACAGAGTTAATCTGTTACAGTTATCCCAAGATTGGCGTGCGAGTCTACGTTGAAGATCCAGAACTTGGGAGTCAGAGCCTGATTTTCGATGTAGCTGACCTGTCTCTCGTGGAACGATTTGGTGCAGATGAGTTAGAGGGATTTACCGCCTATTCTTTTTATCAAGAAGTGGCGGAGCCAAATGCACCCGAGAGAGAGCAGCACTGGGAACTGGCAGACAGGGAATTGGAAGCTGCTCGGTCTGCAACCCCTAGAATGTTTGAGCGTGCTTTCACTGCCCGTGAGCTGCCGGAAGTCAGGCCAACATTAATTCCTCAGCCGATCTATCCAATTCCCATTCCCTTTTACTCATCACGAACCCTCAAGTTCTCTCCTCGCTGCAAACCGCATGACTGCTTTGCACTATATGGCCAGAAGACCAATGTCTACTGTGCTGTGGCCACTGGACAGATGATTCTGGACTTTTACCGCTACTACTATTCTCAGGACGACATTGCGACGGCCATGGGCACCGGGCCTTTCGGAACAACCAACCCGGGGCAGGTGGACGGCTATGAGAAACTCTCCAACTACTGTCTGAATGCTACCTATGATGGCACAGCCAACTGGGCCGAGGCCAAAGCCGAGATAGACGCAAACCGCCCAGTGAAGAGTGGTATCCCAGGTCATGCCAGGGCTTGTGCTGGATGGAAAAGACAAAATATCTGGCTCGTTGGGCAGAAACCAAAACGCTGGCTCAAAATCTACGACCCCTGGCCGTGGAATGCCGACATTTGCAAAGGGGGTAAGGTTGTGTGGGAAGATTGGGACGCAGTCTATCACACGAATTTTATTTATGTCCGTTATCGTGCAACCCCGTGCAAATAGCAAGAAAAAGATTCAAGGAGATGAATGAAATGTTTGTCAGCAGCGATCAAGCCATCGAGATAGCCAGAGAGGAGATAAAACGGACCGAAATCCAACGAGATCCGATGTTCGCCCCTTGGAGCGTTGCCTCCTTGGGGCGGCCGGTTTTAGTAAAGAATATGTTTAAGGAGCCATCTTATTGGATTGTTCCTGTTGTGATTCAGGGGCGAGTGGCGGGATTTGTAAGGGTTCTAGGACCGGGTAGAGTCGCTGCCATCGGAGCTTTCTATCAAGATCCCAAAGAGATCAAAGCCTGCCCCGTCACTGTTACTGGTATAGATGCAGCGGAAGCCAGACGCAAAGCTGAAGAAAGAATACACCCCGAGGATGGTGAGGTGGCTTCAGATCCCATATTTGTACATGATGGTCCCCATGGCCGTGAAGCCTGGCTAATTGAGGTCATTAAGGAAGGCATACCCTACCGTTGGATCTTTGTCACCCCTGCATTCGTCTATGAGCGAATGGCTGGGGAGCTACTTGATGAGACCTTAGAATAACCATAAGTTTAAAAGACATATTTTGCTAGCCGGCCGGAAAGGAGGTGAGCATGCGTAGATAGAAGGCAAATTTTTTGGCAAGGTGATGTTAAGTTTGTAAGACCTTAACAACTTTTACAAAGGAGGAAAAAATGGCTAGAAAAGCATTATTGGTAGGAATTAATGACTACAAAGGGGTAAGCGATCTTAGAGGATGTGTCAATGATATTCTTGATATGCATTTCTCTCTTCGCAGCCTCTTTAATTTTCAGACTCGTGAGATTCGTGTCCTTACAGACAGCCGGGCCACCAAGGCTAATATAATTCATCGATTGAAATGGTTGGTGGATTTAAAAATAGGGACACATCCTTAAAAATAGGGACACATCCCATTTTTCTTGAGTATCACTTACTTTCATATTATACCCTTCGCATGCCACGCATAGCAA
>DTXE01000400.1 GCA_012962595.1 Syntrophaceae bacterium
CCAAGTCCTCCTTGTCTGATGGGATTTTCTGCTAAAAACCCACTCTAACACAAGGTCGACTTGGTCTACCACTCCATAATTTTTACCGGACACAAGTGAAGTCAAATAAGAAATCATGTCCCTGTACTTATTCATACCTACCGGGAAAGGGGTAAATGGTGGTAACTACCTTTATCTGAAAGATCTTTAATGTGGCATTAGTATCCTTTTAGCCAGTTCAAAATATATAAAAAGCGAGGTGAGATCCACTATAGTGGTTATAAATGGTCCTGCCATTACTGCAGGGTCAATTTTTACAATTTTGGCGAGTAGTGGTAACAAGGCCCCTGCCACATTGCCTGCTAATACGGTGGCAGCCAGGGCTACCCCCACTGTTACCCATAAAAATGGGTCTGAGTTTTGTACCAGCATGGCCCTTATAACACCAAATATGCCTAGTGTAGCACCTAAGGTGATCCCAGTGAGGCTTTCACGGGTTAAGATCTTTAGAGTGTCTTTAAGAGAAATATCACCCACAGCCAATCCACGAATCACTATGGTAGAAGCCTGTGTTCCGGCATTGCCTCCGGTATCGCACAGCATGGGAATGAAGAAAGCCAAGGCTACCACCATTTGCATCACCGGGGCATAATGCTCCAATATATTACTGGTAAGGGTAGAGGTCACCAGTAAGGCCAAAAGCCATGGGAAGCGTTTGAATAGCATGGTGAAAAAGCCCGTATTTAAATAAGAGTCCGCAGGGGCCTCCATGGCTGCCATCCTGTGGAAATCCTCAGTGTCTTCCTCTTCTATAACATCGATAATATCGTCTACCGTAATAATCCCTACCAGACGATGTTCACTATCCACCACCGGTACCGCCAAGAGATTATACCTCTGAATTATTCGAGCTATATCTTCCTGATCATCAAGGGTTTGTACTGAAATAACCTCCTTTTGCATGATATCTTCCACTTTGATCTGAGGATCAGCAATGAGGAGGTCTTTCAAGGAAGTGATGCCTAAGAGTTTCCTATTAGCATCTATGATATAGGCATAGTAAATGGTCTCCTTGTCTGGTCCTGTACGCCGGATGTGTTGAATGGCCTCTTCTGCAGTAATGTGAGTTTTGATATCTACGAATTCTGGGGTCATGATGCGGCCAGCGCTATGCTCCGGATACTTCATCAAGTCGTAGGCAATCTCACGATCCGGAGGTGATAAAAGTCTCAGGAGCTTTTTAACGATGATGGCCGGCAATTCATCAAAAAGCTCTGTGCGGTCATCGGGATCCATTTCTTCCAAGATCTTTCTAATTTGCTCTTCAGTAAAGATATCAAGGAGCTCCCTCTTCTCCTCAGGACCCAGTTCCGCAAATACCAGGGCGGCAAGATCCTTAGGGAGTAGTCGAAAGATAAGTAGGCGTTCAGAAGTATCCAAGGATCTTAAGATTTGCACCACATCGGCAGGTAAAAACTCACTTATAGATTCCTTTAAGTCTCGATAACGTTTCTTTCTAATCAGTTCCTGAATTTCTGCAACGGCAAAAGTAATCATAACTCTTTTTCTAATAAAAAGGCCTCTCTTCAGAGAAAGGCCAATTTTTAGAATCTTAATTACTTGGAGAGGAATTGTCAATCAAAACCGGCTCCCGATTTTGGTAAGTCTCCTGCCAATATATCTTGGGCTGAAGGGGAGATTTCTAACTTAAGGGGAATTTTGTTAGTCTAAAGACCTGTAGTTAGAAAGAGGTGACAATTTTATTAACTCCCTTGAAAAGAGATAAACAAAAAAGGGGAGGAAAAGAAAAAATCATCTAATTTCAAAATCTAGGGTGGTCAAAACCTGTCCATTTTCATCTTGAATCTCTACCTTCCATAAGCCTTGCCATTGAGGGAGAATTCTTTTGGAACTATAGGTCCGCCATCTTACTGACTTGACAGGAAGCATAACCTCAGCCATCATCTGACGGTCAAAATACCATAAGTGTTTTACGAACGTCTCCTTTGTGGCACCAACTATCTTGGTAAAGCAATATAGTTTCTTGATATCAGGTGGAAAAGACCGGGCAATTCCACTTGGTGTCCTCTCAGAGACGTCAGTACAAATGACGGCCTCAGCAATCTTCAACATGGATTGAGATTTCATTTCTTTCTGTAACTGGCTCTGCCCATAGCTGGCCAAACATGAGCCAAGGAAGAGCATCAAAGTAATTACAGCAACTTTTCCCATTCCCAACCCCCTTTGGTTTTTTTTGGCTTGATGATTTAGGCTAGATGGTATTATGCAAGATGGGTTCAGAATTTGCAATTGTTTTCTTAACCGGATTTTCTTCTTTTTTGTTCAACCAGAGGGGTGTGGATAATCCACATCCCTCTGAGGAAGTTTTATTGACATTTAGATATTGACAAATAACAAACATTGTCTCATATGTACTTAAGGAAAAGTTTTAAAATTGTCCAAATGCTCCCTGCCTTATGAGTGTATTTAGTAAGAAATTTACCATTGTTACACAAAGACCAGGAGATATGGTGGATTTAACTCATCACATTGAGGGCATAGTCAGTTCTTCCGGAATAAGACATGGTATAGTTCATGTCTTTGCGCCACATGCCACCGCAGTCTTTGCCTTAACTGAATTGGAATCGGATTTGAAAAGAGATATTCAAACCTTACTTGATCAGTTAACACCTGTTAGTTCCCGATGGCATCATCCTAGCAATGCCCATTCACACTTACGGTCCATGCTGATCCCGCCAGACAGGACACTTCCTGTGAGAGATGGGCGTCTGATTACCGGTACCTGGCAGAGTCTGTTTTTTATAGAGGCAGGCCTCTCAGGGAGAAGGGTGAATATTGAAGTTACAGTTATGGGGGAATAATAAGGTCCCATCGTCTAGAGGTCTAGGACATCGGCCTCTCACGCCGAAAACACGGGTTCGAGTCCCGTTGGGACCGCCAAACCCCTTTTCACATAGACTGAGGTAAGATCATGAGGAAAATCTTGTGGATATTGATAGGCCTGTTGCCTACTTTCCTTGGAAGTTGTGCCTTCGTGGAGACATCTTTAATTCGAACCCCTAAACCCCTTAAGGAAACCACTATCTCTGGTACTGGCAAGGATAAGATTCTGTTGATAGATATATCAGGTATTATAACAGAGAGGCGGAGAACCAGCTTAACCGGTTTAACTGAAAGGCCTAGTCTTATTTCCAGGATAAAGGAGGAGCTGAACAAAGCATCTAAAGATTCCAGAATAAAGGCCCTGGTACTTAGAATCAATAGCCCGGGTGGTACCGTCACCGCCAGCGATATTATTTACCATGAGATAAAAAAATTTAAGCAGGAGAGAGAGGTCAAAGTAGTAGCATCACTTATGGATATTGGTACATCTGGGGCCCTCTATGCTGCACTCTCGGCGGATAAAATAGTTGCCCATCCCACATCTATCACTGGTAGCATAGGGGTAGTGGTCCTTAAATTTAATTTAGAATTACTGCTCAATAGGATTGGTATAGAGGATGAATCAGTAAAGTCAGGTGATAAGAAGGATTTCATGTCACCCTTTAGACCCCAAACACCTGAAGAAAGAGAGATATTACAGGAGATAATAGATAAGTTCCATCAGCAGTTTTTAAGGGTTATAGCCGAGGAGAGAGCTGAGGCGGATATGGAGGATATTGTAAAGCTTGCTGATGGTCGTATCTTTACAGCGGATCAGGCACTCAAATTAAAACTCATTGACCAGATTGGATACCTAGATGATGCAATTAATTTAGCCAAGGCGGAGGCAGGCCTTACACAAGCTAAGGTAATTGCCTATCGCAGACCCTATGAATATAAAAGTGACATATATTCCAAATCGGTTATCAAACCCGAAATTTTTGCCCTTTTCTTAAGTTCCCTCGCAGATGCCATGATTCCTAAATTCATGTATCTCTGGGTCCCTTAATCTTATGTTCTACCCCGTATGCCCTAATCTTCTTATGGAGATGGCTTCTCTCCACCCCGATTGTCTGCGCAGTCTGAGATATATTTCCATTATTTTCTGCCAATTTTTTTAAAATAAATTCCTTTTCGAAGTAACTCTTGGCTTCTTTCAAAGAACTAAATTTAAAGAGAGAGTCCTTTATATCTATATCAGGTTTAGCCTTTTCTTTCAGAGAATCCGGTATATCATTGGCGGTAATTATGTTACCAGGTGTAAGGATGACTAAGCGCTCAATCATGTTTTTAAGCTCCCGAACATTGCCTGGCCACTTATAGTCCATAAGCAATTCCAGGGCCTCAGGAGTTACCTCCTTTTTGGGTAATCTACTGCGAAAGGAAAGGTCTTCTAAGAACTCTTCTACCAACATAGGTATATCATCAAGGCGATCCCTTAAGGGTGGTACCTCTATGGGTATGACATTAAGGCGATAATACAAATCTTCCCTAAAAACACCCTTTCTTATCTCTTGTTTTAAGTCCTTATTGGTGGCTGCAATAACCCTAACGTCTACCTCAATGGTTTTGGTACCTCCTACCCTTTCAAATTTCTGTTCTTGTAGAATCCTCAGTATCTTGGCCTGAGTTTTCAAACTCATATCCCCTATTTCGTCAAAAAATAGAGTCCCTTCATGGGCAAGGTCAAACTTTCCACGTTTTTTGGCATATGCCCCGGTAAAGGAACCTTTTTCATGCCCAAAGAGATCGCTTTCGATAAGCTCTTCCGGTATAGCTGCACTGTTTACCTCCACAAAGGGCTTATCCGCCCTTTGGCTTTTTCGGTGTATGGCTCGGGCCACCAATTCCTTACCGGTTCCATTTTCCCCCGTTATTAATACCCAGGCATTGGTGGGAGCAACGATTTCAATCTGCTGTTTAAGTTTGATAATGGCCTTGCTATTTCCGGTAGGCTCAGAAGGTCCCTCAGTCTTTTGGCGCAGTAATCTATTTTCTTCTGATAATTGGTGAAAATTAAGTGCGTTGTTGATAGTCAAAAGGGTCTTTTCCAGAGAAAGTGGCTTTTCAATAAAATCATAGGCCCCTAACTTTATGGCCTTGACAGCAGTCTCAATAGTTCCATGGCCGGATATCATAACCACCTGTAAATATGGATAGTCCTTTTTTAGGCACTTTAATACCTCTACTCCATCTGAGCCTGGCATCCAGACATCCAGTAACACAAGGTCGGGGAGCTCCTCAGCCACCCTCTCTATGGCTTCATCTCCATCTTTGGCAGTTATAACCTCAAAACCTTCATCTATCAAAATTCCACGAACAGACTGCCTTATAGTTTCTTCGTCATCTACTACAAGAATGGTTTTTGACATAGCTAAATCCCAAATTCAAAGGGGAATTAAATTCTCTGCTCTATGCCAGTACTATGTTTGAATTGGCAATTCTATGATAAACTTAGTTCCTCTAGGCGTATTGTCCTGAACCCTGACAAATCCATGGTGGTCGGAAACTATAGCATTAACAATGGCCAGACCCAAGCCCATACCACCCTTTTTTGTGGAAAAGTAAGGTTCAAATAGCCGAGCCTTATCTTCAGGGGATATACCGGATCCTGTGTCCTGAACCTCAATGCGAACCATCTTCAATACAGGGTCATGGGAAAGTGCCACTGTTACAGTACCTTCGCCATCGATAGAATCTACAGCATTATCCAAGAGATTAATCATAACCCTTTTCATCTGTTCTCCATCTATCTTGAAGATAGGGATACCATTTGACTTTACAAATCTGAAATGGATGTTTTTGTGAGCTTCTCTATATAAGACCAGGGTTTCATCAATAATCTTAGTAAGATCATTGGGTCTAAGACTGACCGCCGGTAAACGTGCAAAATTGGAGAATTCATTAACCAGCCTCATCATCTCGTCTACCTGATTTATGATAGTTCTGGTACATTCATCAAATATCTCTCCATCATGAGCAAACTTATCTATATAGCGGCGCCTAAGTCTCTGGGCTGATAGCTGAATAGGTGTGAGAGGGTTTTTTATCTCATGAGCAATTCTCTTGGCCACCTCACGCCAGACTGCTACACGCTGGGCTTTCTCTAATTCAGTGAGGTCGTCAAAAACTACCACCATACCAAGTCTATTACCCTCTTCATCTTTTAGAAGTGTAACATTGACAAGTAAGGTAAGCTCCTTATCACCTATAGACAAACTAATCTCCCTTTCCAAGGTATCTCTTTTTGTGAGTCTCAACGTCTCAACAAAATCGTCAGCAATTTTTAGGTGTTGGGGTTTTAATACCTCTCTGTAGTTTTTGTATAAGACCTTATCCGTCTTTATCATGAGCATTCTTTCCGCCGATTTGTTGATACTCCGAATTCTGTTGTGGGCATCTATAGCAACTACCCCAGCGGCAACATTGCTTAATACAATCTCCATATACTTCCTTCTTTGCTCAATCTCCCTATTGATCCTCCTAAGTTCTTCGTTGGTGGTTTCAATCTCCTGCTTGCTAGCTCTTAAATCCTGGGCCATTTTGTTAAATGAATGCACTAAAAACCCTATTTCATCCCTTCCTTCCAGATCTATGTGAACATCTAGATCACCCTCTGCAATCTTGTGAGTTCCCGCTGCCAATTCCTGGATGGGGATGGTGATGCCCTTTGCTAAATAAAAACCAAACCAAGTAGCCGAGAATATAATAAGTAAAGTCACTATAGAAAGGGTAATAAGATAGCCCAATTTTATGGGGTTTTTAAGCATCTTAAGTTGAGAGTACTCTTCAAAACCCTTTGCTATTCCACCCATTTTACCCATTAGAGCCTTAGGTATAAAGGAATTTATGACTACCCATCCCAATATATCCTTGGAGTTCCTTGGAGCCTTTATAGGTACAAATCCCAGAACTACATCTGAGTGGGATAAGGACTTGATTTCTACGTTTTCACTCTGCGGTAGTTTTTCCTTAATCAATGGTATAGGGTTACTAAATTTCTGGACATTGACTTTAGGGTTCTGAACTTCTGCGATCAAAGATAGCTTGGAAGAAAATATCTGTACAGACGCTAAGTGGTACTGCTCACACTTTGAGGTAATAAGTCTCTGAAGGCTGTTTCTATGACTACTATGAAGAAGTTTTCCATCGGAGATGGCATGGCTTATCTCCAGTCCACACTGGATGGTTTCAGCCTTTAGTCGGTCATAGTAGGCCCTACCTACCTCTAAGGAGTCTTGAAGGGACTGTTCTATCTTGGCGTCAAACCAGAATTCAATGCTGGTGGTTATGAATTTAATAGCAACCAAGAACAGAAGAATAGTAGGTACCAAGGAAAGTGTGACAAAGGCCGCCACTAAGCGGATTCTTAACTTGCTCCCAAAGATCCTGCGCTTTCTCTCAAAAATCAACTTGACTATATTTCTCATCACCAGAAAGATAATGAGTAAAAGGAGGAGGAGATTAATGTTTATGAGGGTAAAGACCAAGACGCTACTAGCGATGGGGAGCCCTGGGCCTAAATTAAAGATATGGGCCTCTAAGTATGTTAGAAGGAGAACCACAGAAAGGGCAATCACGATGATATAAAGCTCCCTTTTTCTTCTTCTCGACTCCCTATCAATCGGTGTGTCCACTGATACTCCTTATATTTTTTATCTTTAAGAGAGAAGTTCTGAGGGGGTGAAGTTTATGGTGATCCAGTCGGTTTCAAAATTCCACAGGCGAACAAAGAAAAATACATAGTGAAGATAAAAGGGAAGTTCAACCTTATTGAGTTCTGCCTTTGCCTTCAATCGATATCGAACATCCTTTTGAAGCTCTTTAGTTGAGATTACCACCACGTTTGTAAGACTCCTCATAATCTCTTTAGCCTCAGAAAATTCATTTACTATAATATCTTTCGACCTCTCACTCAGGCTAATCCTAAAATTGCATTTAAGGTTGTCAAACTTGATGGTGTGGTCAATTTTTAAACGAGCAATCTTTTCATCCCTTCTAAATCGCCTTGCTCTGTCTAGCTTAATTTTGAAGGTAAATGTAGTAGGTATTCCGCTAACTATGACATCTTCCATCTCTTTGGTGAAACAGCCTTGGGCCTTCAGGCTAAGTAACAATTTACCCTCATGATTGGTTAACCTAGCATCAGTCAGTTTAACCTCCCCGGCAAAGAGGGTTATGGGGGAGAGCAAGGGATATATGAGGAGGGACATTACTATATAAATTGCTATTCTTTTCATTTAATGCCGAGGAGCATGCCAAGCATTTTGAAGCGTAATTTGCTTCTACAGACCTTGACCTAAAAAGGCCTAAACAACAGCAATTGTAGTAAATCCTAGATTGAAATGCAAGGTTTAAATAGACCTGGAGTTTGCTGGGTTTTTCAGGGGGAAAGGATTCCCTAAAAAATTAGGAAATTCAGCTAAATAGACCGAAATTTTGGAATTTTTTAAGGAAATGCATGTAGAATAAGGTTTACTAAATCGAGTGGCCTTTTGGATGGAGGGATGTCCAGCATATAGTTGATGCCAGTAGATTTCTTAGCATCTTGTGATTTAGGGTGTGTCCTGATTTATGTATGACAAAGCGGCCGATAATAGGCATCCCTAGCAGAGCCAGATCTCCTATGAAATCAAGAACCTTATGGCGAACGAATTCATCAGGATACCTTAGGCCATCTTCATTCAGTATCTCAAATCGATCCAGAACCACTGCGTTATCTAAAGAGCCTCCCAAAGCATATCCCTTTTTCCTTAATGCCTCTACATCTTCCAAAAACCCGAAGGTGCGTGCTTTGCTTATCTCCCTCTCGAAGGTTCCATCATTAAGACATACAGAAAGAGACTGATGGCGTAATAAAGGATGATTAAAGCCTATAGCATACGTGATCTTAAGCTCGGTATCTGGATAAACACTTATTCCTTTTTCTTGATCCCATACAGATAGAGGTTTTTTGATTACCATAAGATCTCTATATTCGTCTTGTAATTCTATTCCTGCGTCCTTTAAGAGGGAGGTAAAATGGGCAGCACTTCCATCCATAACAGGAACTTCGGCCCCATCCAACTCCACCAAGGCGTTGTCGATTCCCAGCCCATATAAGGCGGCCAGTAAATGTTCTACAGTAGAGACTGTGACGCCATCTTTTCCTAGGGTGGTGGCAAGATTGGTATTTACTACATTTGCCAATCTTGCCTCAATAATAGGCCTTTGTGGTAAATCCATCCGAGCAAATCTTATTCCGGTATTAACCGGGCTAGGCTTTATGAGAACAGTTGCAGGTAAACCTGTGTGAAGTCCCACCCCGGTACAGCCAACCTCTCGCTTAATGGTCTGTTGTCGATTGCACATACCTCACCTCTTAATTTTAGTGGAGCAAGCAATGTGCCAGAATGTGAGAGAAAAATATCCATGGAATAAATATCCAGTCATCTCAAATAGTTATAAAATAAGTTTTTGAAAATTATAGACCCTTTCTACTTTTATTAAGTGTAGCAAAAAGAGCACATCTTTTAAAATTTTAGTGGCCCTTTTAACACACCTAATTTGAATCTTCAAGAAGAAAAGAAATTCTATAACTATTCACTTGCTCAAGAGGACCAGGGTGTATTTTTAGAACTCATAGTTGCTTGAATTAGAAGGGATTGACAACTGATAGACTGTGGGTAAAATACCAAAAAATTTACCCATTCCTGGTATTTAGAGGGTGTCTATGCTCTACCGCATAAGAAGTAGTTGTACCCATATGATTAATTTCTTTAACCATTTTCTACCAGTATTTACATCTATTCTATTAATAGCCCGTCCAAGTGCAGGAGCCTCGGTCCAGGAAATATGTAAGGCTCGGAACATTCCCTTAATAAATGCTAGTATGGTTATCGTTAAGTCTAAATATAGACTCTTCTTCTACTTAGATGGTAAGTATATTAAAACCTATCCCATAGTACTGGGTAAAAACCCAAATGGTCCAAAGCTATATGAGGGCGACAATTGTACTCCAGAGGGGATATATCGGGTGAAAGCCAAGTTTGACCATGAGAGATGGTCAAAGTTTATCTTGCTTGACTATCCTAATCAAGAGGACTTGATGAGGTATGGAATGGCTCTTAAAAGGGGTGAAATTCCTGAGAAAAATGGTGGGTATGCCAGCATAGGAGGAGGGGTTGGAATCCACGGTACACCCTCTAGGGCCCTCAATCAGGCTGGGAAAAACTGGACATCGGGATGTATATCTCTCTTAAATGAAGATATTAATGAGATATTCCCTTATGTGAAAAAAGGAACAGTGGTTTACATACTCCCATAGCCTCTTTGAGCCCCCTAAAGGGCAGTTACTTTATAGCTGTGCAGAGTGTCACAATCCCTAAGGTCATTTCCCGATAGGTAATATTTATGAAACCTGCTTCCCTTATAAGAGAAATCCATTCATGCTGTCTATAAAAAGAACCGATTGATTGGCTCAGGTAATCATAAGCCTCCCTGTGGCCAGAAATTAAGCCACCCACGAAAGGCAGTATTTTGTTGAGATAGAACATGTAGATGGGTTTAAAAAATGGGTTGGTGGGCCTTGAGAATTCCAGGATAACAACCTTACCACCAGGTTTTAAGACTCTGTACATCTCTTTCAGGCCCTTCAGGGTTGAGGAGAAATTGCGCACACCGAAAGCAACCATAATCCCATGGAAGCATGCATCACGAACAGGGATTTGTTGCCCATCACCACATATAAGCTTAATTCTATCCTTTCCTGGAAGTGAACAGACCCTGTATCTTCCGGTTAAAAGCATGGGCAGGCAAAAATCCAGTGCCATAATCTTTTTATTTCCTTTGTCCTTTTTAATTAACTCTATACTTAAAGGAAGGGTTCCAGCACAAAGGTCAAGGATGTAATCACCCTGGATAGATACCAATTCCCTTATGGCTATCTTTCTCCAATATCGGTCTACTCCAAAACTGAGTAAGGAATTTAAGAGATCGTATCTCGAAGAAATGGCCCAAAATTTATCTCTGACAAAACGAGCTTTATTGGGGATGGAACACATAA
>DTXE01000401.1 GCA_012962595.1 Syntrophaceae bacterium
ACAGCTAATAAGGATTGGGCAATATGGAACTATATTCATTAACTATCCATGAACTTTATAGGCTGCTAAAAAAGGGGGAGATTACCTCAAAGGAGATTACCGAATCGGTCTTTAAAAGGATAGGGCAGGTTGAGGACAAGGTGGGAGCCTATATTACATTAACTCCAGATATAGCAGCGGATATGGCAAGAGAGTCTGATGAAAAGATAAAAAGAGGGAACATAAGCTATCTTACCGGTATTCCCGCAGGAATAAAAGATATTATGTGCACTCAAGGTATCAAAACTACCTGTGGATCGAGAATGCTTGAAAACTTCATTCCACCTTATGACGGTACCGTTATAAAAAAGTTAAAAGACTGCCATTTTGTAATCACTGGTAAGCTTAACATGGATGAGTTTGCCATGGGTTCTTCTACCGAGCATTCAGCCTTGAGAATAACCAGAAACCCTTGGAATCTAGAAACCATTCCGGGTGGATCCAGCGGTGGTTCTGCGGCGGCGGTGGCAGCCGATGAGTGCATTTATTCTCTAGGCTCTGATACCGGTGGTTCTATCAGGCAACCTGCCTCACTTTGCGGGGTAGTGGGGCTCAAGCCTACTTATGGAAGGGTATCAAGGTATGGATTAGTGGCCTTTGCATCTTCTTTGGATCAGATTGGTCCTATCACAAAGGATGTAACTGATTGCGCCATAGTCATGAATGTCATATCAGGTTATGACCCTTATGATTCTACATCGGTGCCCCGAGATGTGCCCGATTACACCCAGGCACTTAAGCGTGGTATAGATGGATTTAGAATAGGTGTCCCCAAGGAATACTTTATAGAAGGTATGGACCCTGATGTAGAAGATGCTGTCAAGAAGGCTATTTCCCTGCTTGAAAGCATAGGCGCCGATGTAATAGAGATTTCCTTACCATGCACAGAATATGGTGTAGCAGCCTATTATATCATTGCCCCAGCCGAAGCCAGTTCTAATCTGGCTCGATATGATGGGGTGAGATATGGATATCGCACCAAGGACGGAAAAGACTTGCTTAATATGTACTGCAAGACCAGATCTGAAGGTTTCGGACCTGAAGTAAAACGGCGCATCATGCTGGGTACCTATGCCTTATCTGCCGGCTATTATGAGGCATATTACAAAAAGGCTTCACAGGTGAGAACCCTTCTGATCCAAGATTTCGAAAAGGCATTTGAAATGTGCGATGTGATAGTGGCCCCAGTCAGCCCCACACCTGCCTTTAAGATTGGAGAAAAATTGGCTGATCCACTTCAGATGTATCTCTGTGATGTATTTACCATTCCTGCTAACTTATCTGGAATACCTGGCATATCCATCCCTTGTGGATTCAGTAAGGCAGGACTTCCTATAGGGCTTCAGATACTGAGTAAGCACTTTGAAGAAGAAAAGATTCTTAGGGTTGCCTACAACTTCGAGCAGAATACCACCTATCACTTGAAGAAGCCTCCTTTATAGGTTAAAACCCTTATGACCCCCGGGCCACAAAGAAATATGAAAATAAATATTGGCTACTCGCTCTTTGCTATTTGCCAAAAGCGAACAGCAAAAT
>DTXE01000402.1 GCA_012962595.1 Syntrophaceae bacterium
CAATTTAACCCACAATCCCATTTAACTGCAACCAATAAAACCAATCAAACTATTGAAACCGGATCATTCGTAGCTAATCACCCGCTTCATACTCTGCAACAACCAACAAAACGATCTAAACCATCAAAACCATATTTGGTCTCAGTAGCCAATCAACGGCTTCTACCTCTGCAACGGTTAAAAAATAGGATGTGTCCCTATTTATCGTCCCGAAATAGAATTTAAAAGTGCGGAATTATTTAGAAGCCTTCTTAGCTTCCGTTGAGTTTTTTGGCGTGGAGAACGCAAGCATATCAAAAGATTATCTGAGGCATCTCAGAGATTCTCAGAGAAAGACAATTTGCCGAAAGTTTCTATAAGACCTTTGGCCCTTTTGAAACCCTCCTTTACCATATCTACTCCTATTCCGCCTCTATAATAGGCAAAGATATGCAAATTCTGATATACTACCGTTAAGGCTGCCAACAACTTACCATTATGGGGTATCTTTTTTAATACCTTCATATATTCCTCTATAGAAGTAGGTAGTTTATCTGGTTTTGTACCTTTGGCTAAAAGAAAGCTGTCTATGGCACGTAATGCAGATAGATAACCCATTCCCGCAGCCTCTTTCACATATTTTGGTTCTGTGTATACACCATACTCTATAGGGCTTTTGCTCAGGGTTTCCTTAGCATTTTGAAAATAGGTCTTTGCTTCATGTAATGCCTCCTCCCTAGAGATAGGCAAAACTTTGGTAGTTCTTTTACCTTTCTTCATTTCCATTCAGTTATTAATAAATAATTTTTGATCTGTCAAATTATCAACCGCTTTCACCTGTGCAACTTGAGTATATTACCCTTTCAGAATTTTTCTGGCAAATTCTAACAAGACTCTTACAGCCTCCTCTGGATCATCACTCAAATCACTCTCTACCACATTCCTTTCAGTCTTATTGTGAAAATGTTTGGGATAGGTTTTGAGTTTTCTGGCTTCTCTATCAGGAAGGTTGTTATATCGATAAA
>DTXE01000403.1 GCA_012962595.1 Syntrophaceae bacterium
GAGGTTAGAAACGTGGTCTATCTGGAAGGCCATGTCAAGATGCCCGGTCGCTATGAGTTTAAGCCGGGAATGAGGGTTTCTGATTTAATTTCATCTTTTGATGACCTGCTACCAGAGCCTTTTCTCACCCATGCCCAGATTATAAGGAAGACCTCCCCCGACTTTAGCGAAGAGGCCCTTTCTTTTGACCTGGGTAGGCTATTAAAAGGAGACCGTGGACAAGACCCCGAACTTATGGAAGGAGACCGAATAGTCATCCATTCTAGGGAAGAAATGGGAGAGCTCCCCAAGGTTATTATCAAGGGCGAGGTGAATCTTCCAGGGGAATACCGTTTACTGGATAACATGAAGGTCAAAGACCTGATTTATATGGCAGGTAATTTAACCCCCAATGCATACAAACGGGAGGCCGAAATTACCCGTCTGGTCAAGACAGAAACCGAGGTAAAGATGTCCCATATCGTCATTGACCTCAAAGATGCCTTAAACGGCAGTCCAAAGGACAACATCCCCCTTATGGAGAATGACACATTGTATATAAGAAAAATCCCCAACCTGAATACCTATGGCACAGTCAAAATATTAGGCCAGGTGAAGTTTCCAGGAGAATATCCCTTAGAACGAGGGGAGAGATTAAGTACCTTAATTCGCAGGGCAGGGGGCTATACAGAGGATGCCTATATTGAGGGTGCCTATCTTATTAAAGAATCTGCTAGAAAAGAACAGCAGGCAAGATTTGACCAGTTTGTAAAGGAACTGGAGCAGCAAATGTTTCAGGAGGCACTCAATATGGGGAAATCGCTTCCTGGCCAGGCAGGACTGACCGAGGCAGCGGCCCAATACCAGAGGGCCTTCATCGCGGGACTTAAGACTACAAGGGTTCAGGGGAAAGTGGCCATTAATCTGGCTCCCCTAGAGGAATTAGAAGGTTCTGAGCATGATATCCTGCTGGAGCCTGGCGATATCTTACAGATCCCTACTAGGCCTGCCACGGTCAATGTAGTAGGGCGAGTTTACAATCAGATGGCTATATCTTATCGAGAAGGTGAAGACGTAGACTATTATCTGAGTATGGTGGGCGGTATGAGAAAGGATGCCGATAAAGACAGCATCTATTTAATCAGGTGTAATGGAACAGTAGTCAGCAAGTCCCACAAAGGTAAGGGAAAATTTATCCACTGGGATGAGAAAAGCAATCGCTGGGTGGCCTCAGGGGCCTCAAAGAACTTCTTACATACCGAGGTTAGGCCAGGAGATACCATTGTGGTTCCTGCCGAGCCAAGGGTCAGCAAAGTAAGTGTGCTTTTTGCCACCAAAGATATCGCCAGTATGATATCCCAGACCCTACTTTCCCTCGCTGCCCTAACAGCCATATTCTAAGCCCCGAGGACAACAGACCAAGTAAACTAGGGAGGTACCCCATGTCTACCACCCAAGACAGCTATTTTGATAATTTACAAACATTTTTCAAAATCCTAAAAAGACGTTTCATATATATCATAATCCCAGTCTTTGCCGTTTCACTTGGGGCTGCCATTTATGCCAAACGACTTCCCAATATCTATCGGGCTACCGCAACCATTCTGACCTCTGGCAACCAACAAATGGGTGGGCTTTCCTCCGAAATTGGTGCCTTACTCCAAAATCCCCGTTTATCACCAATAGTTGGCATGCTAGGTGCTAGACAGACTTCTCCTGGACAGCAGCTTATACCTATGCTGAAAAGTAGAACGGTCGCTGAAGATGTGGTTAGACATTTCAATCTGGCCAAGGGCCTTCCGGTGGAAAAGGCTGCCCTAAGTATTAGAGGGAATGCGGATTTTAAGTCAGATGAGATGGGATTGGTACACATCTTTTATGAATCCACCGATCCCAAACAGGCCGCAGATATCGCCAATTATTACCCGGTAGCACTGAGAAATCATCTGAATAAGACCTTGAAGATACGTGCAAAACGGCGTGAGGCCGAGTTGGAGGATAGCATTGCAAGGATTAAAAAGCTAATAGATGAATCAAAGAGGCTATTTGACGAAGCCCAGAGACGATTTTCAGCGGTACAGAGCATAACCATGCTTCATGACTCTCTTTTGCAACAATACGACCTGACTAAATTCGAGGAAGATAGGCGGTTAGCCAATTTTCATGTATTGGATTCAGCCCTGATTCCCGAAACACCAGTAAGGCCACACAGGGGAAAGATCACCCTGGTCGGCGCCCTGGTTGGCCTGGCCATGGGCATTTTACTGGCTTTCGCTTTAGAGGCCCTGGATAATAGAATCCATGAGACGGAGGCTGTAGAAGACAAACTAGGGATGCAAATCCTAGGTACCCTTGCTGTTGATGCGGAAGGAAAGAATATTTCTCCTGAGTGGATGAATAATTCAGACCAGGAAAAGATAATAGCAAAAAGCATAGAGGGTTTATTTACCAATAATAACAACTATCCTCGAAAAATAGTTTTCAGTGCCGTCGATGATAACCCCGAAAAGGCCATCTTAATTGGTAAAATCGGGCAAACCCTGTTTGAACAAGGAAAGAAGGTCTTGGTGATTAATTATAACACCAATAGTCCTCTCCCTTTGACATCTGATCCGACATCTCCTACCTTTGATACAAAAAATGTGTCCCACAAAGGCCAATTTTTAAATCCAGGAGAATTCTCTGGATATGACTACGTATTGGTAGATGCCCCATCTGGCATAATGTCTTCATCCCTCTTCGATTTAGTACAGTGGGCTGATGTAACTCTCCCCATAGTCAAAATAGGTAACACCTCCTTAAATGAATTAGCTCTTCATAAAGCCAGCTTGGATAAAATTACAGACCAGGTAAAGGCCATTACAATCATTCCCCCAAGCCCTTCTTCCTTATCCGAGATAAGAAAAATCTTATCTCACAGAATCTCCTGGAAGAAAACCTAACACCTCATGGTGGTTAGAACTTTAAATGATACATATGGAAAAACCCAAGAATAGCTTATGACACGGATTACGGACCACGGACCAGGAACTTCATATGCACCGGCTATCAGTAAAAGGTCGTCAGAGAATAATGCTCATTATAGAGCAAGTATTAAAAGAAGACCCC
>DTXE01000404.1 GCA_012962595.1 Syntrophaceae bacterium
ATATTTCCTTGATGGTAGATATTTCAAAGGGCTGCCTATCCCTGTGGCCGCTGCTCTTATATCTACAACCGTCCTTCTGTTGCACCACCTGGGGGAGAGTGAACCTAAGGGGTATATTCCTATGTTGGCTATGATTTATGGACTTTCCTTTTTGATGGTAAGCACCATCAAATATAACAGCCTAAGAGAGCTGGGGCTTTTCAGAAAAAGGCCTTTTAATTTCCTGGTCATGGCTATTTTGATCATGATTGTTATTGCCACAGAACCTCATGTAACCATGTTTTTTATCACATTAGCCTATGTAATTTCGGGTCCCATTCTTCACATATCTGTCTCTTATAAGAAATATACAAGGAGAGGTCTACAGGAGGAAACTCACGAAACTCCCATCATAAAATCTTGAGAAAGGACATGGAGAAAATCATCATATTTGATACCACATTGAGGGATGGTGAGCAATCGCCCGGTGCCAGTATGAATGTCCAGGAGAAACTCCGCATTGCCCGTCAGCTTGAGAGGTTAAAGGTGGACGTTATTGAGGCAGGGTTTCCTATTGCCTCCCAGGGAGATTTTGAGGCGGTACAGAAGATAGCCGGAGAGATAAGGACTGTTCAAATAGCTGCCCTTGCTCGAGCAAATGCCCAAGACATTGATAGGGCATGGGAGGCCTTGAGGGGTGCAGAAGAGCCCAGAATACACACCTTTATCGCCACTTCAGATATACACCTCAAGTACAAACTGAAAAAGGGCAGAGAACAGGTGTTAGAGACAGCGGTTTCTGCTGTGGAACGTGCTTGTAGATATACCCCGAATGTGGAGTTTTCAGCGGAGGATGCCTCAAGATCGGATCTAAAATTTCTATGCCGGGTGCTCGAAGCAGTCATTAAGGCAGGTGCTACTACTATTAATATTCCAGATACCGTGGGCTATGCTATTCCTCAAGAATTTGGGGAAAGGATAAGGTATATACGAGAAAATGTTCCCAATATCCATAATGCCATATTAAGTGTTCATTGTCACAATGATCTGGGACTGGCGGTAGCCAATTCCATAGCAGCCATATTGAACGGTGCAAGACAGGTGGAAGCTACTATAAATGGTATAGGGGAGAGGGCAGGAAATACCTCGCTGGAAGAGATAGTAATGACTATCTGCACAAGGCGAGACATCCTACCATTTACTACCGGGGTTGTTACTGAGCATATATATGCTACTAGTAGGCTGGTTAGCCTGATTACCGGTATGGTGGTTCAGCCAAATAAGGCCATTGTAGGCACAAATGCCTTCGCTCATGAGGCAGGGATACATCAGGACGGTATACTTAAGGAACCGAGTACCTATGAAATTATGACCCCTGATAGTATCGGTATAAGGCAAAGCTCCCTGGTATTGGGTAAGCATTCTGGTCGACATGCCTTCCGAGAAAGACTTAAAGAATTAGGCTACCGCCTTAAGGAGGAAGAACTGGATAAGGTGTTTCATAGATTCAAGGAGGTGGCAGATAAGAAAAAGGAGATATACGATGAGGACATAGAGGCTATTATTGCTGACGAAATCTTAAGGATACCCGATAAATATAAATTGGTTTATTTAAATGTGGTAAGCGGGAGTGTGGTAGTTCCTACAGCAACCGTTCAGATGGAAGTAGATGGAAAAATAACCCAAAGTGCAGGCTTTGGTGTAGGTCCTATAGATGCTGCCTATAACACCATAGCTCATATAGTTAAGACCAAGAGCAAGCTCTTAAGATTCTCTGTGGACTCCATTACGGGGGGAACGGATGCACAAGGAGAGGTTACTGTAAAGATAGAAGAAGATGGCAAGACGGTGGTGGGTCAAGGTACAGATCCTGATATCATCACAGCCAGTGCTAAGGCCTATATAAATGCCCTAAACCGATTAGAGCACTTAAAGAAGCGCTCACCTAAGAGCTAACTTCACATGAAACATTCATGGCCCTTTGGGCCACAAAGAAACATGAA
>DTXE01000405.1 GCA_012962595.1 Syntrophaceae bacterium
CATCCTTTATTTGGGCAGTATTATCATTTATGGAGATATATACAGGTCTTTCTGATCTGCCTTCAATGACAACCAGATCAAACCCACAGCGTTTAAGGCTGGGGCCAAACATACCCCCACAATAGGTATCAAGGAATATATTTGTAAGGGGAGATTTGGTGATGGTGGCGAATCGCCCGGTGGACTGGATATCGGTCCCCTGAAATGGTCCTGTTGCTATGACAATCCTATTTTCTGGAGAAAGGGGGTCAATGCCTTTCTTTAATCCATTTATAAAATAATAGGCACCTATTCCTTTTGCCCCCATATACTTAGTAATAATCTCTTCAGGAATCTCTTCTATGGTTATTTGCCCGGTTGTGAGATTTACCCTGAGTAACTTTTTCCAATAGCCAAAATCCACCATATTAACGACCCTTCTTTACCAATCTAATGACAATTGAATTAACTCAGCACTAATTGTATATCTTCTTTATGGCAGGAGGGGTTCTTTTTTGCTTTATGCCCATAGAATCATTTTACCGAGTATTATTTTACTTGAAAAGCCAATCTTGTCATTAAAAAATAGTGAGATCTTCTTTCCAGGCCATTTGTAGGTAGGAGGACTATAGTAAAAACCTCCAAAGTCAAGAATAGACAAGGATCCTACCCGAGGAAGGCTCTTATGGCAAAAAATAACGATAGTCCACTGGCCATGACCATGAGACAAGGACGCCAAAGGGCCTTATAAATCTTAACCATATCCGCTTTAAAATATTCACAGGTCAAAATCAAACAAAAATGAAGTGGAGAAAATAGAACCCCCATGAACCCTGAACAGTAAGCCAACACCACGTAGGGCAGGATGTAATTCTCCATTCCACTGCCTACCAAGAGCGATATTAAAATGGGAAAAGTTATACCTACAAAAGCAATAGCAATACCCACAAGCCATCCCACCAGAAACGGTAAGATAACCACTATGTAGATAATGGGAATATGCTTTGTTATTAAATAGGCGTTAATCTCCGAAATGGCGTTGCTGTCCTCTAAAATGCCCTGGAAAATAAACACCCCTGCTACCATATAGATCATATTAAGCAGTGATCTGTTGGTTACAATTTTCAAGACCACAATCGAGGCTACCTTATTGTAACACCACACCCACATAATGCTTAAAAACAAGGCTATAATCAGCGGAGTTTCTTTAGGCAACGTTTCCAAACCAACCCAGACACCTCTTAAGGGTGGGAGTAGGAGTCTAAATCCCGATGAACAGGTGATGACTATGAGGATGGGGGTCAGTTCTTTCAAAACCCTTGTGGAGGCACCTGGCACCGTATGGTAGGATTCTGAAAATGTGATGAAATAGATGGGCTTGAGTAAGAAAAGGTATCCTGCCACAATAGCCACAATAGTAAGGGAAAACTGGCAGATAATAAAGGCCCAAAGATCGATTCCTGATAAGGAACAGGTTAGGATAACCCCTGGATAAAGTGGCCACCAGTATTCCCAGATATGTCTGAACCAATAATTGATTAATGATTTTTTTTCGGCACTCAATTGATGCTGGCTCCCAATGACTTGAACCATTGGTGCAGAAAAAATGGCACCACCTGGCATAGGAAGAAGACCTATAAGAGCAGGAAATAAGGTAAGATTTAACCTGGCATCCCCAATCATTCCCTTAGAGGCCTCTAATAGCCGCTCCATCTGCTTGGTTTTCTCCATAGAATGGCTTAGGATTAAAATCATAGAAACCAGTAAACCGAGCATTATGGTTTTCTCTGCAAAAACTGATTGAATCACAGAACTAAAGATATGTGTGATATCTAATCGAAACCATATTCCCAATAAAATAGAGCCGGCCATAAGGGCGGTCCCCAGAGACAATCTCATTCTTATCAAAGTAACAATAAAGAGAAATATTACAAACAGTTTTATAATGACTGATAATTCAAATATAAAACCCATGGCTAATTCCATTTATGGTTCGAAATAGACAGAGCCAATATATACCACATATCGGTTATTAAAGGGAGGAAGTTGAAGGTATTTTTATGTGTGTAATGAACAAAACTTTTGCGGTGGCCGTCTATTATATGCTTAAAAATGGAGAGGCATTTGATGAAAATTGGCGCAGATGGCATAACCGCCATTTAGCCCGTTTTTTGAAAAGCGGGTCAGACAGAATCAAACTGTTTTGTAATCTGACCGTTTGGAATGCCTGAAAGATCTTTCGGTCTCATAAAAACATTTTTTATGGGTTCATAGGAGATATTTTTCTCTTGATCCGGGACCTTTAATATGTGTTATGGGACAGACCTTGTGACCACAGTTTTTCAGCTTTAATATAAAATCATGAGCTTAAGCACTAAATGTGGTATAAGAATATTGAGCTGATAGCTCAGATAATACGGAGTAGGAGGCTAACATGGCTTTGAAACGGATAGCCATAGGAAAACAGCTATCACACTGTAAAGATGTGATCACTATTGGTGCCAGGCCAAATATATCTGATTATGATGATTCGGAGATACAATTGATGCAACAAGCTGATATTATCTACTATCCCACCAAATTGTATGTTGACCTATTTGATTCTATGGGTAAGAAAACATTTCCCAATCCTGCATTCTATAGATATGTGGGCGATAAAATAAAGCAAACGGCCCTATTTGTCATGCTCGGTATATCCCATCCCAGAACTAAGGTATATTATGGGGAAAGACAAAAGAAGAACATCCTATCAGACTTTTCGTTCCCTTTTATAGCAAAACTACCACGAAATTCCTCCCAAGGGAGAGGGGTCTATCTCATCAAGGATGAAAAAGAACTGGTTGAATACTGTCAGAGAAC
>DTXE01000406.1 GCA_012962595.1 Syntrophaceae bacterium
AAAAGTCTCTCTGTTAGATAAAACCATTTTGAAACGGCCTTGGATACTCCCGCTACACTTTTTCAAGGGCATAAAGCAAAAAAGAAATCCTCCTACCTACAAACTGGAGGAGCTATTTTCAGGTGAAAACTAAGAAGAGGCCTTTAGAAATTACCATCCCAGGTAGGATGACCCTTCGGATTAAAAACCTACTATTAGACCTCAATGGTACCCTGGGCCTAGATGGTCATCTTTTAGATGGTGTAAAGGAAAGGCTATTCAGACTTAGAGATTCCTTCAATATATATATCATGACAGCAGATACCCACGGGACTGCTAAAACCCTAAAGAAGCAGCTGGGTGTCCAGTTTGTTCCCATGGAAAAGGACTATGGTATGATACAGAAACTTGAGTTCTTGAAGCACATAGGAGAAGAAAGTACTGTAACCATAGGTAATGGCTCTAACGATGTTTTAATGCTCAAGGAAGCGGCTATAGGTATTTGCGTTATAGGCAGAGAAGGGGCATCATGGGAAGCCATCCAGAATAGCGACGTAATTGTTCGGGATATTAATGATGCCTTAGAAATGCTTTTGAATCCTAAAAGGGTGATAGCTACTTTAAGGAGATAAAAAATCAAAATCCAAAATAAGTCCTTTTTACTCCGCCCACGCTTCTATTCGTTTAACAAGTTCCACTACCTCACTAACTAGATGATTGAACAATTTCTCGCCCTTTTCTTTGGTAGCTTTGGTGGGATCCCCCCAGATACCACCAGGCCAAAATATTCGCCTGTCCCTTACCAAGATTGGATTAGGGAAAGTAGGGTATTCCTTTCTCCCTTTGCCCCTAACCAGGCGGGGTTTAAGGTAAAGAATAAGAGAAGTTTCTACCTCGCCCGCATGGGAATCCCTTTCTGTCTCGATAACCCCGCTTTTTATAGAGGCCATGAGATCTAAAATAGAAACAACTGCAATCTTTATTTGAGGCATAGTTTCCTTTAGCCACTCTCCAGCCTCTAGTATCGCTGCCATATGGGTACCACCTGCATGCCCTGACAGGAGAATAAAAGAACGCATTCCATGACGGTATAAAGATTGAACAATATCTTTGGTAATGCCTCTCAAGGCATCGCCAGAGATGGTAATAGTACCACAATGATCCCGTGTACTCCTACATATGCCATAATAGATGGGTGGAGCTACATAAACAGGAATTATTTTTGATGCCTCCTTGGCCACTTCATATATATGAATAGTATCTGTTAATAAAGGAAGGTGAGAACCATGTTCTTCAATACTCCCAAAGGGAATGATAATAGTCTTGGTTCTCTCAAGTCCCTTTTCAAACTCTACCATAGTAATTTCTTCCAAAAGCATCTCCACCTCTAACAAAATATTATCACAAAAAATGGCGACCCCATGGCTAATGGGGGTCGCCTCAATCTGCGGGGAAATCCATTCGGCTACTTTACTGCCTTACTCAATTTAGCCCCAACCTTAAACTTGGCTACTTTCTTGGCCGGAATCCTTATCTCATTTCCTGTTTGAGGATTCCTTCCTCTTCTTGCCTGCCTTTTAGCAACAGAAAATGTTCCAAACCCGGCCAGGACAACCTTTTCCCCTCTCTTTAAAGTTTTTGTTATCGTTTCCACAATGCTATCCAGCACCTTGCCGGCTAATGCCTTGGAGATACCGGCGTCTTTAGCGGTGGCCTCAATTAATTCCCCCTTATTCATTTACTCTTCCCTCCTCTCCGCCGAATGCATCGGCATCTGGGACATGTATACAGATACCGCCTCAAATGTCAATATTTTTCCGATAAAAGACTCTAAAAAAATTTTAAACCCTGTTTTTTATCAACTCAACAAAAGGTGTCTACTAACAGAAAGTCTTACTACATCTTTACAGAAGGAAATAGGCTTCTATCGGTATGAGGTATAAATCTAGCCGCATTAAATAGGCTCATAAATGCTGTGTTGACGTTTAGTTCAACATAGGTGATTCCATCACATATCCGACTAATGTCTTTTCTTTTTTTATTCGATAAAAGTGCCATGCAGGCCCCCAATCCAGAGCTGTTTCCCACAAGTTTATATCTATCGATGGGAATATCTGGTATCATCCCAATAGTAATTGCCATCTTGGGGTCAAGATAGTTACCAAAGGTACCGGCGATAAAAAATTGTTTTAGGTGTTGAAATTTTATATCCACCATACTAGTTACAGTAGTCAAAATGGTATACATAGCCGCCTTTGATCGGAGCAAAACAGAAATATCTGCTTCAGAAATAATCAAGTCTTGACCACCTGCCGTTTCCTCCTTAAAGGCCACAACATAGCCCATTCCCTCATGGGTTTTGACAATCCTATGGGAATTCAAATTGCCAGTTACCTTACCCTGAGAATCTATGATTTTTGAGAGAAACATCTCTGCAATCAAATCAATTAATCCAGAACCGCAGATACCTTTGGGTTTGGTATTGCCAATTGTGGAATAGGTAGGTTCCAGTGTAGCGGGATTAATCCTGACTTTGTCGATAGCCCCCTGTGAGGCCATTGTTCCTATCTTTACTGCACCACCTTCCAATGCTGGTCCACCTGCACCTGCACAGGCTATAAGCCATTCTGAATTACCCAGAACAACCTCTACATTAGTTCCCACATCTAGCAAAATAGAGATTTTGGAATTTTTATAAATTTCAGAAAATAGGACTCCTGCTATTAAATCCCCACCAACGTAGCTTCCCACATTAGGGAAGACTAGTACGTGTCCATTGGTACTAATACTAAGATTAACTTCCGAGGCCAAAAATAAATCCGGCCTGTTGATTATTGGTATATAGGGCTCCCGGCAGATGGTAGCGGGTTCTAAGCCCAAGAAGAGATGCGTCATGGTGGTATTGCCTGCAACCGCTAAGACATAGACGTTATTAAGAGAACAATGATTTTTCTCAGCAATCAGCTTGATATGGCGATTAAAACTATCGATGATGCATTCCTTCAGTTCCTTAAGCCCATTTCCTTTGCCCGCATGGTGAATTCTGGTTAGGATATCCTCACCAAATTTTATCTGAGGGTTATAAGCTGAAATTTGGTCTATTATTTTACCAGTGTTCAAATCAAGGAGATAAAACATCAATGTAGCAGTTCCTAGGTCAACTGCGATACCATAATTTCTGTCAGTAGTATCACCGGCCTCCATGTCGATAAGCCTGAATCTGTGGAGCTCATTTAAGATGGCAACTGTGGCTTTAAAATTGGCTTGTCTTAGAATTTTGGAAAACCTGGCAATGTCTTTTAAGGAAACATAAATATTGTCAATTGCCAATTTACTCTTAAGATATTTTTTTATGCGGTCTATATCTGCTGTATTATCCTCTAGACTAGGGGGATTTAGCTGGAGGTAATATTTCTTAACTATAGGATCAAGGGCCTCTTTAGATAATAATTGCTCTGACATAGCTGCAAAAACCACCATCTACTAATTAGTCAAGCCTTCCAAAAAGCCTTTTATTTTGGCATAATGGGCCAAATTTAGAGAGTGCAAACCTTATAGGCAGGATGAACCTTGATTGGTGCCCCCGGCGTGACTCGAACACGCGGCACAGGGATTAGGAATCCCTTGCTCTATCCTCCTGAGCTACGGGGGCATGGCAATCTTCAACTATTTAATGACCTTCTTCTAAATAGTGGATTTGCCCTTGGACTGAAAATTGTAGCGATTTTTTTAACACTTTTCAGGGATTCTGTCAACAAAGCGCTCATAAGAGTCTTCTCAATTGGAAGCAAAGGCGTTAAAGTTATAAAGTTATCTCACCAAAATCAGATGAGCAGAGGTAAGGCATGTTTTTTAATGACCAGTTGATCATAAATGCAAAGGAATTCATAGAATCTAGCATCCCTTCTGGAATAGGTAAACGCAAACCTCTTATCATGATTGCCTATCATGGTGATGGGGATGGTTGCTGTGCAGCCTTTTTCCTAAAAAGATATCTGGAGGGCTTGGGGGTAGACCAACCTATCCTTTTTTACTGGATTGGCACGCCCGATTTTGATTTTGTTAAGGCCGAAAAATATATACTTGCCCAAAGACCCTATCTTACCATCTTTCTGGATATGCCAGTTTATAACCGACCCCAAATGATTGAAAAACTATGTTTTCAGGGCAAGGTATTTATTTATGACCACCATTATCCTGGCATATGTGATCTTCCTTGTGGGGAGTCAAATTTACTCTATATCAATCCGGTCATGGATCAAGGAGGGGTATCCATTCCTACTACCTTATTTGCCTGGCAGCTTAATGAACACCGTGAAACGATTTTCAAAAAGGAGATACTTTTTATGGGCCTTTATACCGAAACATGGTTACACCAAATCTCTATATTTGAAGAATTTAGTCCAAATTATAAAGAGAGACTTAAAGAATTAGCCAAATTGATTCATGGCAGTTTCCTGATCCAGGATATGAATACCACCCACTACGCCTTAGATTTCCTGCTAGGGAGAAATAATGGTATCCTCAATGACCAGCTCCAAAACCATAAGGAATATACCACGCTCCAAAATATTCATGATCTCATTCAAAATGAGAAAAATTGGCTTACTGTGGAGCTTATGCGTGAAATAAGAAGGCTTGCCAGTCCCAAATATATTTTAAAGAAGATTGAGAGCAAAATGCGCATATGTGGCCTTCTGGCTTCTGATTTGAGATGGAAATACCCCCATCTTGTCATTGGTATCTGGCAAAGATGGAAAGACACATACTATTGCGAACTGAGGAGAGGTAAAGACTGTGGCATAAATCTGGTTGACCTAATCAATGGGGTTAAAACGGAGGTAGTTTTGAGAAGTGGTGGAGGGCATCCTGCAGCAGCAGCCTTTACAGCCGACCGTGAAAACTTCTTTATGGCCCTAGAAAAGCTCAAACATTACATCACAAAAAATCCCTTTTCAGCCTAATCTTTCTCTAACAAAATCCCCTTTAAGATAGGAATTTGGGAGATTTTTTCTTCGGTCAAATGCCCCCTTATACAAGGTGAAACCCTCATGGCCCTTTGGGCCACAAGGAAGAATGAAAATGCAATATAGGCAGGGATTGAAATTCAA
>DTXE01000407.1 GCA_012962595.1 Syntrophaceae bacterium
AAAAATCTTTATTCCTGAAGCTATTAGTTCACTTAGAGATTTTCTTAGCTCCTGGCGAAGTCTTTATAATTCGAGAGTACTCTCTATCTCTATTTCATATTTTACCATTAATGCTACCTCATTTATTTAATTATATATAAGTATGAACCGTAAATCCCAATTCTTCACAGTCACAAATCCAACGATTTTTTCTTTCGTAATAAAGTGAGTTTACATCTTTTTTTTAAATCTACTTACAAATCCTAAATATATCAATACTAGTATTATCAACACCACTATAATCCCTGTTATAGTGACGCCAGAAAAGGCTATACTACTTTTTGATGCCATCTTTTCCATCACCTTTCCAACAACTTCTTCAGCATCTTCTTTAGATTTTTTTGGTGGTTTCTTTAGTTCTTCTCCAGTTTTTGCGACTCCAGTTACTTCTCTTGTCTCATTTTTGATCAGGGTCTCATTTTTTTCTGCCTTTTTTTCTGATATTTCTTTCCATCTACGCCATGCACCACCACTATATGTGTGTGTAATTTGTCTTTTTATTGGTTTTATTGGTGCAGATAGTATACCTTTTCTATATTCATCTAGGAATGGATTCGCGCATGTATGATGACAGCAGGTTACGTCATATTCCTTGACAGATTCGTCGTACATCTTAGCGAGTTCTGTCTTTACCTCGTCAGAGGGGTTCCAATATTTCTTCCTTTCTGCCTCAAGCATCCTTGATACCATAGATTGGAGTGCATAAGGATTGTTTTCGTTGAAGAATTCTTTTAATCCAAGGTTGTATTTATCTTGGATATAGATGTCATACACTTCGTTCCACATATCCTCTGTGATAAGGTCTGGTACGGTGACATCCCATCCCCACATATACTCCAAGAATTTATCCATCTCCCTTGCACCAGCATAGTCATGCTCCATCATCCCTTTGATCCATTTTGGATTGAAATACCTTGCTCTAATCTCCTGTCTCAAATAGCTATTTAGGTTTTCGGTCTTTGGATTGTTCGGATTTTTGAGGTTTGTAACATAGAGATCAGGCGTTTTTCCAGTGATGCTCCTGACCGCCAGTGCCAATCCACCAAGATATTGGAAGTAGTCATCGTTGTCTAGCACGCCATATAAATTCGAACTATCGCTATGCGTGGCAACTTCAACATTCGCAAGGTTCTGACGGAATATATCGACATTCTGCGCGCCCCATCCATCCGCGCCATAGATATATCCCAATCTGCTGATGTATAGGTTTGCAAGTTTTGAATCATTATCCCAAGTATTACTTGCTGCTATCGCATTTGGAAGTCCAGTGCCATAAGTTCCTGGTGCCTCAGAAAATATCCTTGCCATCGAGAAGTTGCGTAGAAGCACAGAAGTGTAATTTCCAGTAGCATTCAACGCGCCATAAATTGCATCAGAATTCATTTTGATGTAGTTCTCTGTATCGTTTGCATCATAAGCCAGACGAACTGCCTTGTCTATCAGTTTGACCTTATCAGGGAAGGTATCTCTATAAAGACCAGAAGTTGTAACCAGTACATCAATTCTTGGTCGTATATCTCCATCAAGCATGAAATCCTCTGCATTCATAAGGCTAACGCCTTTGACCCTACCTTTGGAATCCCACACAGGTCTTACGCCCATAAGATACAGTATCTCAGACTCCATAATCCCCTCATGCCTTATCGTCTCAACCGCCCATAGCACAAATGCAACCTTTTTTGGATATGATCCATTATGCGATGCCTTATACTGCCTTAATAGTTCATCTACCATCTGCTTTCCAACATTCCATGCCTCTTTTTTTGGTATCAACCGTGGATCAAACGAATAGAAATTATTTCCTGTTGGAAGTGCACTTGGGTTTCTAATTGGATCGTTTCCTACATTTGGTGGGACATATCTTCCTGCTAATCCAT